>NZ_AKIF01000079.1 GCF_000269905.1 Alkalibacillus haloalkaliphilus C5 | reverse complement strand
TACTCAATGCTCAAGATGCTGAGGCTTATCGTAGGTTAAGGTTTGAGGCATTGCAAGTTAATCCAGAAGCTTTTGCATCAAGTTTTGAAGAGGAAAAGGACCGTGCAGTTGAGGCTTTTGCTGAACGGCTTGAGTCAGAACAAGCGGTTAATTTTGGTGCTTTTTTAGGTGACGAATTAGTCGGTATGGCAACGTTACAGTTTGAAAAGTATTATAAAATGAGACATCGTGGTAATGTAGTTGGGATGTATGTGACAAGTAGCGCTAGAAGGAGTGGTTGTGGTAAAAAGTTATTAGAGCATGCTTTAATGAAGGCTGAAGATCACCAGTTAGAACAAATCTATTTAACAGTTGTTTCTAGTAATTTTCAAGCGAAAAAACTCTATGAAAATATCGGATTTGAATCGATTGGTTTAGAGAAAAATGCTATGAAGCTAGAAAATGGTTGTTATTTAGATGAAGAGCATATGGTGAAGTTTTTGTAAGGGAGCTAAGGTCATGTTTTACATATATATGTTACGCTGCAAAGACGGCTCATTGTATACTGGCTACACAAATGATGTGGCGGCACGTTTGGCTAAGCATCAAGCTGGTGAAGCGGCTAAATATACGCGGGCTAAGCTTCCGGTTCAGCTCGTTTATCAAGAAGAGTTTGAGACGAAATCAGAGGCAATGAAGCGAGAAGCTGCGATTAAGAAGTTGAGTAAGCGGGAGAAAGAGGAGTTAGTTAAGTAGTATAAAGACAAACTAAGATGTATATTAGATTATCGAAGGAGGTTATAGTTATGAATAATTTGAAAATCTATAACATCATTGGAAACCGAGGAGAAGAGCATGAGTGGATGTTAGTGGTGGTTGTGGTTTGTTCTTTTTTAACCTTTAGACGTTTCAATAAGTTAGAACGCTATAAAGAACAATTAAAGGGTTCATTTACACCATATTAATAAATGAAAAAGGATGAGCGCGCAGCTCATCCTTTTTGTTTTAATCTAAGTCAAATTCGCCTAATATCCAACCTTCTTCTACACCGTCGCTACCAACAAACACGACAAAGTTATAGTATTCAGAAGGTAATAAGCTTGGTAGAAGAGGTAATATTCCACTGGCATCGATTTGGTAATCATGCTCCCCTTCTGGTTGAGCGCCAACACTTGCTATTCCAGCACCAGCAGCTAAACCAGCGTCATATATTACGAAATCAACATAATCAATATCATAGTTGAATCCTAATGTTACATCAAATATGCCGTTATTCAGCTCAAAGTTACCAAAGTCTAATAAATCATCAATTTGGAAAACTTCGTATGGGTCTTGTACGAATAGAATAGTAGGAACTTCAATCACTTCATCACCATGTGTTAGTGTAATTAAGCCCTCATAATAACCCCCTTCAAGACCGCTCGCATCAACTTGAACGTTCATGTTGATTTTTTGAGATTTTCCAGGTTGAACATTTAAGTTGTTACTCGTCATGACCTTAATGTGATCCTCACCGTCAAAAAATTCAACATCTATGTCATAACGTTTTCTTTCATTAGAAAGGTTTTGAATTTCAAAGTGTTGACGCTCTACTTGTCTACCATTTTCTTTCTCAAAAGTTCCGAAAGAGTAAGAACCTGGTGCCATTAATGTTTCAGTAGTAATTGCATCAACAATACGAATGCTTCCTGCACCTTGTGTGTTATTTGGGTAACGATTACCATCTAAGTCATACAATGTTTCAGCTGTGTTCATCAAAGCACCTTTAACATTTTGCGTGTCCCAATCTGGATTAGCCTGCACAAGTAATGCTGCTGCACCAGCTACATGAGGTGCTGACATGCTTGTACCTTGCATTGAAGCATAAGCGTGAGGCTGATCAGGGTTATGCGTTGGAACTGTACTTACAATGTTTACTCCAGGAGCCGAAACATCAGGTTTGATCATCCATGTTTCAGTAACTGGGCCACGAGAAGAGAAGTCAGCTACTAACTCTCCGGACATTTCATCCTGAGCAATATCAAATGATACTGTATTGTTACCTTCTTCTAACTCTTGAAGCATTAATGCTCCATCTTCTTGTGACAATTTGATTGTTGGAACAGCCATGCCTGGTACATCTGGTTGTTCACCTTCTACGTTGTTAAATATTACGGCACCAACTGCACCTTCAGCAGCTACGTTTTCAGCTTTTTCAACGAATGCGTATTCACCACGTTCGATTAATGCGACTTTACCTTCCAAATCGACACCATCAACTTCATCTGTAGAACCTAAACCAACATATTCAAATTCGAATTCACCCTCATTTAAAGCCATTAACGCTTCTTCACCAGGGTGTCCCATGACAGCAGATGTATCATATGCATGCCCGCTTGGTGTCGTAACTGATGCATCATACATCATATATGGTAACTGAGTTGCACCTACAGAGATCGCATCACGACTAGTACCTGGAGAACCTACTGTCCAGTCTGCTGGCCCGCTGTTACCGTTAGAAGATACGGCTACAACACCGTCTGCCATAGCTGCGTCAAGTGCAACTGATGTAGCAAAGTCAGGGTCGTTTGAAGTATTACCTAAAGATAAGTTCATAACATCTGCACCGTCTTCAACAGCGCGTTCAATACCTGCGATAACATCGGCAGTTGCACCACTACCACCTGGACCTAAAACACGGTAAGCAAGTAAAGTTGCATCTGGTGCGACACCTTTGATTGCACCATTAGCTGCGATTGTACCAGCTACATGAGAACCGTGGTTAGTAGAATCACCGCGAGGATCATCAGCTGGTGTTTCTTGTGGATCGTCATTGTTATCTACGAAGTCGAATCCTTTATAATCACCAAAAGCATGTTCTAAGTCAGGGTGAGTGTAGTCAACACCTGTATCAATGACTGCCACTGTTACACCTTCACCAGTGTAACCTAACTCTTCCCATGCTTGGTCAGCACCGATATGAGGAGCGCTGTCCATCATATTTGGAGAAACTTCGTGTGCACCAATTTCTGTTGATTCAATTACTTCAGCTTGGTGTTTAACGTTAGGGTATACTGCTTTAATACCATCAACAGCAGCTAGGCTACGTAATTCGTCTTGTTTAACCTCAACTGAGAATCCACTAAATACGTAGTCGTATTCACGTTCAAATTCACTACTTGGCGCAGCTTCAGAAACGCTATCCATTACTGATTGTCTGACAGCTGCCAAGTCGCCTCTTTCTTGTTGTTCGTTATTATGTTTTGCGGCAAGAACTGAACGTTCAGTCAGCTCCACAATTACCGTCACTGGCTCTTCTGATTCATGATCAAATTCACCATGAATTGTACCTAAACGCTGTAGGTCACCTGAGCTAGTTTGAAGATCTCCAACATTGTTATTTGGATTGTTTCCTTTTCCTTGGCCTTGTCCAGGCGAGAAGCCCATTGTACCGAAGACAAGTAAAATAGCGAGTAAGATTAGAATCGGTTTACTTAATGCTTTTCTCAACTGCATTCCCTCCATTATAATTTTTTTAATAAAACAAAAGTTACTCTATTAAACCTCCTTTATTTAAAGTGTTAAAAGGTTACCTATAACCATTTCGTCTCAGATTCAAACTTTTCCTTGTGACAAAAGTACTAAAATTCAGAATTATTAGTATAGCGGTGTGTTCTCTTTGTATCAAGACTTGAGAAACTTTGTGTCTACAAATTCGATTAGTTTCGACAAAACTTAGGGAGGCGAAAGAACTATGATTTCGACGAGGGATGACAAAAGAGTATAAAAAAACAAAAATGTTTTGGAGGTATAACAATAAAAAAAGTCCTTGATCTAGGTCAAGGACTTGAACTTACTGGAAATCATTCGATTTAATTACATTTAACTAGGGTGAATTACTCACTTGTTTCAATCCAGTCTCAGCCCATTTTTGTATTTGGTCTAGGGCTGGCTTCAACGATTCACCTTTATTGGTCAGTGAATACTCTATTCTAACTGGCGTCTCATCATAAACTGAACGTATAACGATGCCTTCTTTCTCTAGATCTTTAAGGCGTTCTGATAATACTCGGCCACTAACGCCGATTGATGATTCGATCTCACAGAAGCGCTGTGAGCCTTCGAGTAATTGATATATGATTAATGTCGTCCAACGTTTGTTCATAATGGAGATTGCTTTTTCAAATCTTGGGCAGATTAATTGGTCCATAGGTCTTCACCTCTTATGTCCTATTATAACGAAAAAAGTCTCGAAAGAAAATAATAAGCTTACTTGACTTTATTAACTATATTATATATACTTGCTTACATAAAGTAAGTTAATTACAAAAAGAGGAGGAGTTTTATTTATGGCAAGTGTTACATTAGACAAAGTTCATAGTTCAGTTGCTTTCCAAGTAAAGCACATGATGGTTTCAAAGGCGAAGGGTGAATTCCAAGATTTTGACGTTCAAGTGAGTGGGGATGTTAATGACTTAGAAAACGCAAGTGTAAAAGCGACAATTCAAGTTGATTCAATTGAAACGAATAACGAAGATCGTAACGGCCACTTAAAGTCAGGTGACTTTTTTGATACAGAGAATTACCCAACGATTACATTAGAGAGCAAGTCGGTTAAGAAAGTAAATGATTCAGAATACGAAGTAACAGCTGACGTTACAATTAAAGACGTGACGAATGAAGAGACATTTAAAGTTGAAGCAAACGGTGTTGCTAAAGACCCTATGGGCGGTAACATGGTTGCTGGTTTCGATGTTGAAGGAACAGTTAACCGTGAGGACTACGGCTTAACTTGGAACGCTCCATTAGAAACAGGTGGCGTTTTAATCGGTAAAGAAGTTAAGCTACAAGCTGGATTCGAATTTGTTATTGAAGAGTAATGGTTAGAGTTAAAAGCGTGGGGAGATAATCCTTGCGCTTTTTTTATTTATCGGCGCTCCGCATAAGTTTATCAGCGCTCGGAGTAATTTATCGGCGCTCTCCATGAGTTTATAAGCGCACGGAAAAATTTATCGGCGCTCCGCATGAATTTATCAGCGCTCCGTATAAGTTTATCAGCGCTCACAAAAACTTATCAGCGAACGCCGATAATCGAAATGAAATGTAATTAAGTCGATATGAATTTTAGCACTGATTGAATTATAATAGAGAAAAGGAGGTTGATTATGGAAGTTTTTGCTGATTATTTAGCGAGTATAAATGATGAAAAACAGCGTGTGCGTATGAATGAAGTGTTAGCTTGGGTGCAAGGTGAGTTTCCGCAGCTTGAGCCAGTAGTTAAGTGGAATCAGCCGATGTTTGTTGATCATGGAACTTTTATTATCGGGTTTAGTATCGCTAAGCCGCATATGTCGGTTGCGCCTGAGAAAAAGGTGATGGAGTTATTTGCAAATAAGATCGAGAAGGCTGGGTATAGTTCTACGAGCCAACTTTTCAGGATTAAATGGAAAGATGAAGTGGATTATGGATTGCTAAGACAATTGATTGAGTTTAATATTGAAGATAAAGCTGATTATACTAAATTTTGGCGGGAGTAACCGTAGTAGGAGGATGGAAGATGAAGGAGCAAGTGATTCAATTTCTAAAAGACAATCGTGAGCGTCATTTACAAGAGTTAGAAGATTTTTTAAAGATTCCAAGTATTAGTGCGCTATCGGAGTATCATGACGATACGGTGCGTGCAGCTGAGTGGGTGCAACAGGAGCTAGGTAATATTGGCTTTCATGAAGCTAAGGTGATGGAATCAGATGGGAAGCCGGTTGTTTACGGTGAATACATAGCAGATGGTAATGCGCCGACAGTTTTAGTTTACGGACACTATGATGTGCAGCCAGTTGATCCTGTTCATTTATGGGATTCTGAGCCGTTTGAGCCGACAATCCGTGATAACAAATTATATGCCCGTGGTGCAACAGATGATAAAGGGCAAGTATTTATGCATCTAAAAGTAATGGAAGCAGTCATTAGTCAAGATGAAAAGCCTCCAGTAAACTTTAAAGTGTTAATTGAAGGTGAAGAGGAGATTGGTAGTCCGAATTTGCCGAAGTTTGCTGAAGAGCATGAGGACATGTTGAAGGCTGACTTAGTTGTCGTATCAGACTCTGCCTTAGTTGAAAAAGGTAAGCCGACGATTACATATGGCTTACGTGGTCTTGCAGGTATTCAAATTGATGTAAAAGGTGCCAATAGCGACTTACACTCTGGTGAATATGGTGGTGGTGTCGTTAACCCAATTCATGCGCTTGTCAAAATCGTGGATTCGTTTCGTGATGAAAACAATCGCATTCAAGTTAAAGATTTTTACCGTGACATTCCAGAGTTATCTCAAGATGAGCGTGACGCATTATCGCAAGTGCCATTTAATAAGGACAAGCTGAAAAGTGAGTTAGGTGTGTCTGATCTAGATGGAGAAGAAGGTTATTCTTACGTTGAGCGCACTTCGGTTCGTCCAACACTAGAGGTGAATGGTTTATACGGTGGTTTCCAAGGAGAAGGGATTAAGACAGTACTACCGAATGAAGCAACGGCGAAGATTACGTGCCGTTTAGTACCTGATCAAAATCCTGACCATATCGTTGAGCAGTTAACGCAGCATGTGTATGATAAAGCACCTAAAGGCGTTGAAGTGGAAGTGAAGCCGTTTGATAAAGGTAAACCATATGTGACACCATTTGATCATCCGGTAATTCAAAAAGCAGCTCAAGCTTACGAGACTGTTTATCAAAATGATACAGCGTACATTCGTGGTGGCGGTTCAATTCCAATTGTTGCGGAATTAGACCGAATTTTAGATATACCCGTTGTCTTAATGGGCTTCGGTTTACCAGATGAAAATTTACACGCACCAAATGAGCATTTCCATTTAGAAAACTTTGATCAAGGAATGGAAACATTAGCGCATTATTTCTACCTATTAGGTGAGTAAAATAAAAGTAGCACGGATTTTGGTTGGTCCGTGCTACTTTTTTATATGCTTAATTCTTTGACGGTAATCGCTTGGGAGATCCGTTCTTGTTTACATTCAGCGAAGTCTTGTTCATCGACAAAGTCGAGTTTCATAGCTGATTCAAGCTTTTCGGTATCAGGTTGTTTAGCTTCAACGATGAAGTCTTTTAAATTGAGCTCTTCTAGTTTTTCCACCGTTTTCTCATTGTCGTATTTTACAGAAGCTCGAATTGATCGTTGTGCTTTATATTTGCCAAGCTTCACTTCTGCCTTTTCACCTGAGCCAAACGTTTCGTCAAAATAGTGGTGGATTTGTTTTTTTAGTTGTTTTAATTCTTTTTCGATCTCTTGCTTTTCATTATTTAAGTCGTAGAAACGTTTTAGATCTTCTTCTGATAGTTGCACCTCTGCTGAGTTAGCCATCATCATTCCTCCAGTCTAGTATCGTTACTAAATTTATATGAGACTGGAGGTAAATTATGAATAAAAATAATAGTGTTGGTCTATCTTACTATTTTCATAATTAAGCTTAAGATTGCAACGAGAATCATCGCACCGAGAATGGCTGGGAAAATCGCAAAGCCTGCTACTTCAGGTCCGAACGTTCCGAATAACCCGTGACCAATCCATGCACCAATAAAACCAACAATAATGTTACCGATAATACACCTGGTGTGCCACCAATTAAAAGGCCACCAGCCCAGCCAATTAGGCCACCGACAATAATTAATATAATAAGTTCCATCATAAAAAATCGCTCCTTTCAATGGGAGAGGTTAGTGAATGTTTACCTCTTTCATTATAGTTTTAAACATAGGGGGGATAAGATCACTCAGCATGGTTTAAACTACGGATGAAATGGATGTGGAAATATTCAAAATAAATTTGTATAATGAAATTACGGAATTAATTGGAGGAATTGTCATGAGTATTTCGAAGCTTTTATATTCAATTGGTTTAGTTTCGTTAGCGTCGCTCGTGCTTTACTTTGTTTTTTATGCTCACATTTATACGCAGTCTGAATTAATTGAAGCATATGCTTTTTTCGGTGCGGCAGTTGCGGTTTATTTCATTTTTGTCTTTCTTTACAATAAAGGAAACGTTGGAAAATGGTTGTCGCTTGCTGGATTGGTGTTAATTGCGGTGTTTGCTGGTGTAATTTTCATTCAGCAGATTTAGGGGAGGAAGTTGATGTTTAAAAAGGATTATATCGTTAAGTTTGTTGCAATATGGGGGATTATATCTGGGATTCTCTTTTTTATTTATAATCAATTATCTGAGTATGGTCTTTCAGTTTCGTCTTTAGTCGCGGGTAGTTGGTTAATTGATTTTGTTACAGCTATACTAACGTTTGCAATTGCTGGTGGTGTATTAGGTTATATGATCTGGAAAGGTCAATTAAAACGTCAAGCCAAGGGAGATCATAATGCTTAATACAGTTATTATATTAGGTTGGACTGGAGTTATACTGTTTTCCATTATGATTCTAACCTTATCCAAAATGATGAAAAGCAATGAATATGGATTGATCCATATTTTAATGGCGATCATGTACACTTTATGGCTTCCTTTGCCGATTGTTTTATATATGGTAGTCGATTTTGATCTCCTATTAATAGGGGCTGTTTTCGGTTCCGTTTACTTACTGATGATTATAGTAACGATGACTTTTCAAACAGGGCACATTGCTTTTCTATTAAATTATAAAGGGGCTCAAAACGACTTAGAATTATACGGCGATTATATGATGTCGATGCTTTCAAAGCCGTTTGAAACGTATGCGAACGTCTTGAAAAGTTTGTGGGCGTTAATTTTAGCGATTGCTTTTTGGAATACTCAAGAACTTCTGATGGTTATACTGATGATTCCTTTTGTTATTCTATTATCCTATTATGTCGCTATATTAATCAATGATAGTTTAGTTAATTCAGTTAAAGGGATTCGCAACATTAAACCCAATCCCATCTTAATTAACCTTGAAACATTACTATTTTTTATCATATTAATTAGTTACTTAACGTTTGGTACATAAAAAGAAAGGGAGCAAACAATGAGAGTTAAATCGTTTTATGCTATGAACAATGATAAGCTTGATCAAAGGATTAATGAATTTTTAAACAGTCAACATATTGAAGTGATTGATGTGAAGTTTTCGAGTACGATGTTTTATTTTTCTGCGATGGTGATCTATAAGTAAAAAGGTAAAGGCCGCTCCACTTAGGGAACAGCCTTTTGTTATAGTTCACTATAATCGAATTGTTCGTATACGTAAGGGTCATCAGGTTGATCGATTCTTTCTATTTCAATGTCTTCTAAGGTGGCAAGTTGCCAGTTGTTATATTCGACTGTTTCGATTGTTCCTGTTACGCGAAGCCATGTGTCGTCCCGAATTTCTTCGAGTCGATTGTCTTCTAATAACAGGCCAAAGATTCCTGCATCAGCTGTACAACATGTAATACCGAAACGACCGACAACGAGTTGATCGTTTTCAAAATCACCTTCTCTAAACGTAAACCCTTCGATCGTTAGCTCTTTTCCGACATAAGCATCAGGGTTTTCTTCAAGTAATGAAATCACCCCAACGTAATTATCTTCCGTCATGACGATGTGGTCAGTTGCTAGCATTTCTTCTTTTAATTCAGGATACATCGATTCAGGGGTGAGGATTTCCAAATCTCCACCGTCATAACGTTCCTCATCATGCTCGCGATACTCTTCAGGGACTTCATCTTCATCGGTTTCAGATGGACTGCTAGCATTTGGTTCATTGTTTTCATCTTCAGTTGCACTTTCTTCACGGTCTTGTTCAATTTGCTGAGCGACTTGCTGACTTTCTTCGTTATTAGCGTAAATACCAGTTTCTGTTGCAAGACGCAGTTCATGTTTAAAGCCCATCATTTGTGCTTGTGAACTACCTAACGCATGACTCGAAAATAACAGCCCTGTAAAAATAGGGATGATAAACAACGCGTAAATGAACGTGAATTTTTTCTTAGACCCTTGATAATCATGATCATGTGCACAATGACACGATTCATGGTGATCGTGGTCATCATCTTTATCATTTCTAAACAATTGAATCGTCCCTAATACGGCCATGACGACTAAAGCAAAGTAAAAGTACGGCATCATGCGTGGGGCGATAAATCGATTAATGTCACCTGTCCAAATAAGTTTGAACAATAGCATTGTAAAACCTAGTAAAATAACGCCACGGATAAACAAATGAGTTGTTTTACTCAACTAAAATACCTCCTAAAACATTAAGGCTTGGAATATGAGAATGACTGGATACACAATGAATGTGACCACAGCAATTAATGTAAAGACAAAACGTGCTTTAAAGTAAGCTAGCATTAGTAGCGTGTTCTTTAAGTCCATCATTGGCCCGTATACTAAGAAAGCAACGATCGATGACGTTGAGAAAATTTGGCTTAATGAAGCACCAACGAACGCATCTGCTTCTGAACATAATGATAAGAAATAAGCAAATGCCATCATAACAGCAGGCCCTAAGAACGGATCCATACCAAATTGGACTAACACTTCACGTGCTAAAAATGTTTGGATAAAGCTTGCAAATGCTGCACCAATTAATAGAAATTTACCCATCGTGAAAAATTCATCACTAGCATGATAGAAAATATCTTTTATTTTTTGCGTAAACGAATGGTTCGCTTGGTGTTCATGTGTAATAGCACCGAACTGTTCACGAAGTGGATTCGTTTTGTTTCGATAGATCGCATAAATAGCTAAACCCACTAACATTGCGATAATAAATGCTAACCCCATTCTAGCATAAACGACGATTAAGTCCGATGAGAATGCATAAAATGTGGATAGTAGTACAATAGGATTTAAAACAGGTGCCGACACGAGAATAACCATCGCGACGTGCAGTTTCATACCCTTTTGCATAAGACGTCTTACGATCGGAACAATCGCACATTCACAAATCGGAAAAACAGCACCCGCAATAACCGCTGGGAAAATTGCTCCAAGTGGGTTAGACGGTATGTACTTTTGAATCGTTTGATCGGATACGAATACTTGAATGATCGATGAAACGA
This sequence comes from Alkalibacillus haloalkaliphilus C5, assembly GCF_000269905.1. Classification (GTDB taxonomy): domain Bacteria; phylum Bacillota; class Bacilli; order Bacillales; family Alkalibacillaceae; genus Alkalibacillus; species Alkalibacillus haloalkaliphilus_A. Next base: position 2,310 of record NZ_AKIF01000079.1, on the reverse strand, counting down.
ACACACCAAGTAATACGAACGGAATCGCTTCTAGAAAAATACTTAAGAAAATCGTATTAAAATCTAGAACGCGACTTGGTATATTTAAACGGTCATCTAGAGCCATTGTATCGGCAAATAAAAAGGCGAAAAATATGAGAAACAAAAGCGCGTAAATAACCCCTTCTCGAAGAAACCCTTTCATAATTAAACTCCTTAATCTCTTTTTTATATTCTATCATTATTCTATCGCTAATATGACTTGATTAATAGATTGTAATATTTGCTAGAATAAATTATCTAAAAATAAATAGTGCATGTAAAGGATTAAATCGTAATTGTTACGAAAAAGTAAACTCTATACCAACAATTAGGGAAGAAGGTATTACAAAATATTTCAATTTTCTAAATTGACTGTATGTTTAGTTTGTCACTATAATTAATACAAAGATGTCAAAAGAGAAAAAGGGTGATCACATGGGTATGCGAGTAAGTGATGTGTTGGATCTTGATGTGATGAAAGAGGCAGTCGTTCATACTGGTCATAAAGACTTAGCACATAAACTTATTGAGTGGATCTCCGTCATCGAAGTGCCAGTTGAAAACTTCGTAAGAAAGCACGAGTTTGTGTTAACGACTGGAATGGGGTGTGAGGAAGACCCAGCGTTGTTTCGATCGTTTGTCGATGATGTGATTCAGTCTGGTGCAACGGCTCTGACTGTTTCAACGGGTCGATACGTATCCAACATTCCTAGAGATATTTTGGAACTTGCTTCAACACATAACTTCCCCATAATTGAAGTCCCATGGAAAACCCGCTTTTCTAACGTTATTCATGATGTATTGCAAACAATTAATGAACAGAACGAACAAAAAAGGCAAAAAGCTGAAAATTTACGGCAAACGTTAACGAACAGTGTTTTAAATGGCAGTTCTTTAGAAGAGTTAATGGATTTGTTGTATGAAGCGATTAAAATCCCAGTAGCAATCAGTGACGATGAAAAGAATGTGAGAGCCAACTGTGATTTTGACTCGACTGTTATTGAGGCTTTAAATGATGAGGGTGACATTTCTGTTGAGAAATTAGAAAAGCCAGATGTCCCTTTAGCAGAACATCCACTTTACCACCATTTGGACCAATACAATGTTAATGGGAAGATGTGCTATGAGTTAACGATTTTTTCAAATAATAAAAAGCAGGGCTATTTGTTGTTTATGCCAGAAAAGCCTGATGAACTGAATTGGTTTACGATGCATGCTTTAGAGCACGGTTTAACAGCTTGTGCGTTATATTTTTTAACTGAAAATGCGGTGGAAATGACTGAGATCAGGTTGAAAGACAATTTCGTTTTGCAGCTAGCTAAAGATGACACGCCACTCGATGCGAAAATGTTGTCAAAAGGTGAGTTGTTAGGTTATGACCTCGCCTTACCATATGCATGCTTAGTCGGTGACTTCCGTGTTGTCGAAGAGGATGACCCGACGTGGGATGACGCTCAAGATCAACCTGGACGCTCGTCACTGCACAGTTTAAACTATTACGTTCAAAAAGAAGTGACTCACGCCAGTCAGCAGTTGGAACGCAAAACAATGTCGTCATTCGATGAAGGTGAAGTCATTATATTTTTAGAAATTGAGGAGAATGGCTATCAAGAAACGGTCAATCACTTTTTAGATATGGTTGAAAGAAGATTGCACGACCAGTTGGCGCACGTATATTTCGCATGGGGAGTAGGACTTCATAACCAAGGCTTACAGTCATTTTACGAAAGTTACCACGAAGCGCGTACAGCCTTAGATATTCATACAGAAGAACACGGCTTCGGCGAGCGGACATTTTTTGAAGAAACGAAGGTTAATCGACTACTCATGAACGTCGCCAGCAACGACTCGTTGATCAAAACGGTGCAAGAGACAATTGAACCTTTGATTGAGTATGATCGCAGGCGACAAACAGACCTCATTCATACATTTATGACGTATCAAAAATATAAAGGCAATGTTAGCCAAACTGCACGAGCATTGAACCTGCATCGCCAGTCACTCTTGTACCGCTTACGCAACATCGAAAACTTAACCGGCCTTACACTAGTCGAAGCAGATGACTCATTTTTATTAGAGTTAAGCGTGCGGCTATGGCTGTTGAAACAATTTAAATAGTTAGGTTTAGAACCCTAGAGTGTGAAGCTCTAGGGTTTTGTTTTGGTTTTATTTGATCCGGTGGTGAGATTTAGGGCGTGCTATATGATATCTTGTGTCCGACACTAATGTGGCCTCGTCCGACAGTTATTGATGTTCGTTCGACATTAACCCTATTCTATTCGGCAATAA
>NZ_AKIF01000078.1 GCF_000269905.1 Alkalibacillus haloalkaliphilus C5 | reverse complement strand
AACGTTATTTATTGTAGAGCCGAAATAATTAGTAACGATACTTATAACAATGATTAACACAATTAAAACAAGCATACAACCAGGGTTCCCGATCAAACCTCGGTGAAACAGATCATTTCTTTCATTATTGTGACCATTTCTACCTTGCCTCACTCATTTCTCCCCTTTTTAAGAACAACTACATTGTTATATTTTAAGAATTTTCATAAATTATACCAGATATACTTCTTTTGTAAACAACACTACCAACTCATAATAAACAAACACCCCCGACAACAGATGCCCTGTCATCGAAGGTGTTAGCTCTTAAAACTATGTCGTTTGATAACTCTTCAAATCATCCATGTTGTAAACGATGATTTCATTACGATTATATGAAATCAGCTCGTCTTTTCGTAACTTATTAAACGTTCGATTGACCGATTCTCGGTAACACCGATCATATTCGCTAGGTCACTGTTTGTAATTGGAATATGAACATAAATTGAATCATCTTGACGGTGTTTACCCATTTCCTCAGTCATTCGAATGAGCGTCGTAACTGTACGTTCAAACACTGTTTGTGTACTCATTTGTTGGATACGGTCTTGAAGTTCTAATATTTTTTTACCCATTACACGCATAACTTTTATAGAAATTTGAGGTTTTTGCAGTAAAAGGTTTTCAAAAGCTTCTATTGGAACGGCAATCACATTAACATCTGTTAAAGTAAGAGCCGTTGCAGGGTATGGTGTTTTGTCAAAAAAGCCGACATGAGGGAACATTTCATCAGAATGAATTAAGTTAATGACTTGTTCTTTACCATCAGTACTCACTTTATAGACCTTAATCAATCCATGGATAACAAAGTATACAGATTCCCTTCTCTCGCCTTCTCGAAAAATGACATCTCCTTTTTTAAACTTACGATGGTGTGCAATTTTGCCTACTTCTTCTAACTCTTCAAACGATAAATCTTGAAAGATCGGAAACTGTTTAAAGAAATTGACTGAACAAGCCATTGTAGAACGCCCCTTTAAGTCTTTATGCCTACCATTATTATAAAGGATGATTAGTTGTTCTAGGTACAGTAATGTTGACACTTTATCAACTTTTCTTTAAACCTTTTAAGAACCTTAACCAATCTCCTCTACTCGGTAAGCGCCAATCATAGATGACCGATAACATTCGAAGGGTAATAATAACAACTAATAAAACCATTAACTCCCACATCGCTTCAGCAATGCCAAGTCCAATCACTAGAGCTCCTAACACAGCCCACATAGCGTAAATTTCTTTATGTAATACAAGTGGCTTTCTTCCAGCCAACAAATCACGTACCATACCGCCACCAGTACCAGTTAATACACTTCCAACAATGACTGCCGGGAGGGGATAACCCGCTGCTACTGCGAACAATGCACCTTGTATCGCAAATGCCGACAATCCAATTGAGTCAAAGAAAGCGCCCCATTTTTCCCAACCGGTAAAGAACCAATGAAACGGTATAAAAAAGATTAACGTCAGTGTTATAAAAGCTATAAAGAACAACATGCTTTGTTCCCACACTTCAGAAACGGGCAATCCTAATACAACATGACGTATTAAACCACCTCCAAAAGCTGTTGTAAACCCTAATAAATAAACACCGAACAGATCATATTTTTCTTCCAAGGCAATAATAGCACCACTAATTCCAAAGGCCATCGTTCCAATCACGTTCAAAATTTCCCACGTCATGTTGTCACCTCTTTTCACCTTTAGCTCTTCATTATTTTAACAGATGGTATTAAAGAATGCTTACAGAAAAAATAAATTTTAACATTCACAAATCATTAAAACATTACCATCCAAATCTCGAATGTTAAAAAAATGGTGGTGTTGAATGGCTGTTAAAACCTCAATCCCTTTTAATTGTACATACTTATAAGCCGTTTCAATATTGCTAGTATTAAAATGAAATAAAGGTACATCATCTATAATCCGTTTTTCATAAATCTTTGAGTCGAGTACCACCTTTAGATCATAATCTAAATCAATAACAAATAAATGATCGGTTATTATTTCATTAGGGGTCTCAATATTTAATAAGTCACAATACCATTCTTTCGCCTTTATAATATCTTTTACAGGGATAAAAATTGCACCAACCATAGTTTGAACTGGACTTTTCATGCCTTTCACCTCTAAACCTTTATTATGTTATATTATTTCTATAAAGTGTCTTAAAAACCTCTAGATCGACATAAAAAAGCAGAGGCAATATTTCACACCCCTGCTTACAAATTCTTTATTTTGCTGTTTGCTTTTGGGCACTAGCGGTCCCAACGTGAAGCGCTTCATGAGAAGTTAAGAATAGAAAAGCTTCTTCAATTGTTTTCAAGTGAAGCATTTCAAAACCAATTTCCTGGTCTAACTTACCAGATGCAAGCTCTTCTAAACGTTCTGCATGTTGCTGTACTTGTTCTAACAATTCACTTTTAGAAGGAATATTTTGTCCCCACTCTTTTGGGCTTGTCCCTCTTGCAAATAATTCCCCATAATGACTAGGCAGTTGACTGTCTTGACCTAGCGCATTAGTAATCACACTGTCCCACGTCACAACGGAATGAGCTAGATTCCAGCGCGGATTGTTGTTAAAACCTGAAGGGATCTCATCTAGTTCTTTTTCTGTCATACTTTCCAACAGCTTCACTAAGTTTCGACGCCAAAACCTCGCTTGTTCAAAAACTGATTCTTCATTCATTTTAAATTCCTCCTTCTCCTTTTATCATAGCAAATGGAAAAAGACATGAGAAATGGATTGCCTAACATGTGCAAAAAAACAAACACCTCTATGAGAGGTGCTTGTTCTTAATCTAGTACTCGATTGTTCTCATCAACATCATTAATACGGCTCCCTTGTTGACTTTCATACTTCGAAACATACCCATCACCGCTACAGACAGTACATGTATAGCGCCATTCTTCATCGTCCATTAATAAACCAGCACCATCACATGCCTTACAACGAAACTCTTGTGAACCCATTTAGACACCACTTTCTTGTTTGTTTTTAACCCAATTAATAATGCCTCCTGCTAATATTATGTCCAAATGACGGTCGGTTAAACTATGCTTTACTTTAACTTTTTCATTCTTACTACGAATGCCTACTTCAAACTCATTTGACTCTTGAATTTGATTACGAACATTTTCAAACTCTAATACATCACCTTGATCAATTTTTTCGTATTCTGATTCATCTACGAACGTTAAAGGTAATATACCGAAGTTAATTAAATTTTGTAAATGAATACGAGCGAAGTCTTTAACAATCACAGCTTTTATACCTAGATAGCGTGGAGCTAACGCTGCGTGTTCACGACTGGAACCTTGCCCGTAATTGTATCCACCGATAACTGCATGGCCTCCATCGTCACGAAGTTCCATCGCTCGTTCGTAGTAATTGTCATCAACGATTTCAAAAGTAAATGTACTAATCTTCTGTAGGTTACTACGATATGGCAAGACACGCGAACCACCGGCTAAAATTTCATCAGTTGAAATGTTATCGCCCATCTTCAATAAGACAGGTACTTCAAAGTTGTCTTGTAATGGAGCCATGTTCGGAATTGAACTAATATTAGGTCCCTTCTCTAATTCGACTGTTAAGCCATCAGCTGATGTTAACGGTTCTTCTAACATACCTTTTTCTTTTTCAAAATCAACTTTTGTCGACTCTTTTACTTTAGGATAATCCATATCCAACGTTCTTGGATCGGTAATTTCACCTGTTAAAGCTGAAGCTGCTGCTGTTTCTGGACTACATAAAAACACGCTATCCTCTTTAGTACCTGAGCGTCCTGGGAAGTTACGTGGCGTCGTTCTTAAGCTGTTACGACCTGATGCCGGCGCCTGCCCCATTCCGATGCAACCGTTACAACCAGCTTGGTGAAGTCTTCCGCCAGCTGATAAAAGACTTGCAATATGTCCATCATCAACTAATTGCGTTAAAATTTGCCGAGAAGATGGATTAATATCTAACGAAAGTCCTTGTGCTACATGTTTACCCTTAACAATTTCTGCAACAATCGCAAAATCACGATAACCCGGATTAGCTGAAGAACCGACATATGATTGGTAAATCGGTTCGCCTGCCACCTCACTAACCGGTACGACGTTACCTGGGCTTGAAGGTTTTGCGATTAATGGTTCAAGACTTGATAAGTCAATTTCTTCATGAAGGTCATAGCTCGCCCCACGATCAGCTATCACTTCAACCCAGTCTTCCTCTCTTCCTTGCACTTTTAAGAAGTTCTTAATCTCTTTGTCAGAAGGGAAAACGGTTGCCGTTGCACCGAGTTCTGCTCCCATGTTGGCGATGACATGGCGATCCATTGCTGATAATTCTTTAACACCAGGGCCGTAATACTCAATGATCTTCCCAACACCACCTTTAACATCATGGCGACGTAACATTTCTAAAATAACATCTTTTGCACTAACCCAATCCGGAAGCTTTCCTGTTAACTTAACGCCCCATACTTGTGGCATTTTAATGTAATAAGGTTCTCCTGCAATAGCTAAGGCAACATCAATACCACCTGCACCCATAGCAAGCATACCCATACAACCGTTAGCACACGTATGGCTATCTGAACCGAGTAACGTCTTACCTGGCACAGCTAGCTTTTGCATATGAACCGGGTGGCTAACCCCATTACCAGGACGGCTGTAATATAGACCGAATCGGTTAGCCGCACTACGTAAAAACATATGGTCATCAGCATTTCGATAATCATCTTGAATTAAGTTGTGGTCTACATACTGTGCTGATGCCTCCGTTTTAGCTTGATCAACACCCATAGCTTCAAGCTCTAACATGACCATAGTACCTGTTGCATCTTGTGTTAACGTTTGATCAATTTTCAGCCCAATTTCTTCACCAGGCTTCATTTGTCCTGAGACAAGATGCTCTTGAATCAACTTCTGTGTCACATTCATTTTCACGTGAACATACCCCTTTCTACTATTTCCGCTCGTTAAATAGGTACCTTTACTTTTAAATTTACCCACACCACTACCTTATTAAACACGACTATTCGATATACACGCCATTAATATAATGCTCAACTGTTCAGCATTTTACACAGCTAAATAGGACATAAGTCGTTTTTTGTTCGATTCACTTTACGAACGTATGTTCTTATTTTATACTATAGACAACCTACGAGGGAAAATACTGGAGGTGTTGCTTGTAGTGGAAACGTACGGATTTTTGTTAGTCATGTTAGGATTCGGTTCATTTGTCGTGGCGCTTCTTTCATTGATTATCCAAATCATCAACGCCATCATAAAAAAGAAGTAGCTCCTTAGTGACACTCAAAGGAGCTACTCGTTCTAATTAAACTTTTTAACATAACCATTACATTCATATACCCGTTCAAATTTATTCATTATATTTTCATCATGCCCCATATAATGAGCAAATGCAGATAAAACAGTGACTTTTGAGTGTTTTGAATCAATGAATTCATGTCTTTGCTCACCACTAATAAATGCTTGATAATATGAGTTCATCTTCTGAAACCCTTGATTTTCATACCAACGATTAACCCATTCATCATCTCTTGTCCATGCCTCTATATACTGATAACCTTGACCTTCCAATTGACTCTCAGCATATTGAAGTAACTGCTTTCCAATACCGTCTCGTTGATAATCTGGATGGACTGCAATATGCCACATCATAGCACCTAAACTTTGACTTAATGTACAAACCTTCCCTACACTTTGTTCTAACTCCAAATCTAATAACCCAACAATCACACCATCCTTTTCAGCTACTATTTCAACGGACGGATTGTGATACTTCTCTTTATTTTGTAAAACATTGTCGTAATAAGCTGTGTTAAGAAAGGATAAAACTCTACATCTAATCCAACCTTCTTCATCTTCTGGTTCATAATTTCGAATAAACATATTTTCACTTCCTTAAAAGTATTGTTATTTGTGATATCATGCTGAATTAAAACAAATGATATAATTTATTTACATAAAGCATATAGTTATTGAATAAAAATAATAGACATCTTTAAAGAATGGGAGTTATTTGATGAAGCGTGTAGCAGTATTCTGTGGTTCACGAGAAGGTCGTGATCCTATTTACATGAAGAAAGCTAAACAGCTAGGTGAAGTTTTAGCACAACACAACATTGAGCTCGTTTACGGCGGTGCTGTCGTCGGTTGCATGGGTGCTGTCGCTGAAGGTGTGTTAGAAAACGGTGGAAAGGCGATTGGTGTTATTCCTGAAAAGTTAAAAACAATTGAAATAGCTCACGATAAACTCACTGAATTACATGTCGTCGAAACAATGCACGACAGAAAAGCAATGATGGCACGACTTGCCGATGCTTTCATCGCCTTACCAGGTGGTGCTGGAACGCTAGAAGAATGGTTTGAAGTCGTAACATGGGCACAAATTGGTTATCACGAAAAGCCTTGTGCACTTCTCAATATTAATGATTACTACACACCACTACTTGAACTGTTTGACCATATGATTGAACAAGGTTTCGTTGATCAGTTACATAAAGAGGTATTAATTATGGAATGTGACCCTAATGAATTAATTAACCGTATGAAAGAGCTATAGCTACATAGCTCTTTTTTATTGGTCCCAAATACGTTTGATTTCACGTCGAGTTAAGTTAATTTCAAAAATATCAGGGTTTGTGAGATTCTTCCACTCCTTAAATCCAAATGATGGATCAAAATGATTTAAGATCAATGAAATTAGACCACCATGTGAAACAACTATTGTCGCTTTGTTGTTGCTTAATTTTATATCAGTCAATATTTTAAGCCCTCGCCCAACTGCTTCTCTACTTGATTCACCACCTGTAATTTTCAGCTCGAAGTCTTGATACGTTTGCTCTAGTCGCTCCATCCAGTCGGGTAAATTTTCACTACTTAACTTCCTTTCTTGTAAATCGTCAGCTACATATAAGTCAAGTTGATGTTCCTGCGCTGTTGGTAAAATAGTTTGAATGGCACGCTCAAATGGACTTGTTATAATCTGATCAACGCGCTGTTCACTAAAGAAACCTCGCAAACTATCCGCCTGTTTCTCACCTTGTTCTGTTAACTGACAACTTGCTGCTTGCCCTTCCGCCTCACAATGCCTAACTAAATAAACTTTCTGCTCAACCATATAACACTCTCCTAATCACTCTATTAAACTACTTATATATGAAACACAACTCTTAGTCAACTAAATTTTAAATAATGGTTGCTAAACTACAATGTAAAATGATATATTAGTTTTTTAAATACTCGTTACTTTATCAAGCAAAAGCGTTTAAGTAGACAAGCATAAAAGTGATAAAAAGGAGTGCAAACTATGCAAACAGTTGAAAAGAAATCCGTACCTAAACATTTAAGAAAATACACAGCCGAACAACATTATGAACATTACACTGCTATTAATCATGCCGTATGGCGATATGTCATGCGACAAAACCATAATTTATTAAAAGATACAGCTCATGAAGCCTATACTGACGGTTTAAAAGCCTCTTCCATTTCAATAGACAAAATTCCAAACGTTGATGAAATGAATGAAAGCCTTGCACCATTTGGTTGGGGAGCTGCAACAATCGATGGATTCATCCCAGGGGTTGCCTTTTTTGAATTCCAGGCAAAAGGCATACTACCTGTCGTAAATGAAATTCGTAAGTTAGAAAACATACTATACACGCCAGCTCCAGACATTATTCATGAAGCTGCTGGTCACGCACCAATCTTAGCTGACCCCGAGTACTCAGCCTTCGTTAAAAGATTTGGTGAAATTGGTATGAAGGCAATTGCAACAAAGGAAGAACATGACCACTTTGAAGCTGTTCGAAATTACTCGAATCTATTAGAAAAAGGTAATGCTACTGAAGAAGAAATTAACCAAGCTAAGCAAGAGGTTGATGGATGCGAAGCAAAGATCACTGAGCTTTCAGAAGCACAAATCGTCGGTCGTTTTTACTGGTGGACAGTAGAATTTGGACTTGTAGGTGACCTTGATGACCCTAAAATTTACGGGGCTGGCTTACTATCTTCTGTTGGCGAAGGTTCCAATGCATTAAGTGATGAAGTTGAGAAAATTCCATTTGATATGGATCAAGTCATTAACACAGGCTTTGACATTACAAAGCCTCAACCTCATTTATTCGTATGCAAAGACTTCAAGCAACTACTCGATGCAGCTGAAGAATTTGCGAAAACGATGTCGTTTATGAAAGGGGGAACAGAAAGTTTAGAGAAAGCCGTTCGTTCTGCTAATACCGCTACAGCTGTATTTAGCTCAGGTATTCAAGTGACTGGTGTGTTCACCGAGTTGTTAAAAGATGATCAAGGAGAAGCAATCTACTTAAAAACAAATGGTGAGACAGCTTTAGCTGCAAGTGACCAACAATTAGAAAACCACGGAACAGATGTTCACGCTGACGGATTCGGTGCACCAATTGGTCAAATTACTGGACTTGCTCAACCACTTGAAGACTTAAGTGATGGTGAGCTTAAAGATATCGGAGTTCAGATTGGAAATAATACTGAGCTGAAATATGAAAATGGGATTCAAGTGACTGGAACAGTTACTGAATTAGTTCGCCATAATAAGAAGTTAGTATTAATCTCATTAGAAGATTGCACTGTCACTATAGGGGATGAAGTCCTTTTCAAGCCTGAATGGGGCGCATTTGATTTAGCCGTTGGAACTGACATCACTTCTGTTTACGCAGGTGCGGCTGACGGTGAAAACTACTACACTGTCGATGAAGCACAAGAAACGCCAATTCCAGAAAAGACACAAGTAGAACTAAACGATCTATATGCTCGTGTAAGAGCAATTCGAGACAATGGTTCTAACAATTTAGTTGATGACTTACAGCCGATTCATAAACAACTTACAGAAGACCACCCTAAAGATTGGCTTCTTCGTTTAGAAATGGTTGAGCTACTAAGTGAGCTTGCTGAAACAGATTTAAAGCAAACTTTACTAGATGAATTAAATATGTTAAAAAGAGAGAATGAAGAGTTTCACACGTTAATCGAACGTGGATTATCAATTGTCTAATCAACCTTTTAAAGAGGAAAGCGAACGCCCGCTTTCCTCTTTTTACTGTTCTCCGCCATTTAAATCTCTCAATCTATCGAACGACTAACATCCATGATATGATAATGCTATATTTAATCAAGTAGGTGATTTTAATGCTTCTTAGAAAATTTCTCGCCTTTTTACTCGCTTCGATTATAATAACACCGGTAATCACGACCGTTTTATATTTAACGAATGGTGGAATTTTTCTATCGGTTTTATTACCAATCATCGCACTTTATGTTGTTGGCGGTCTATTCTCTTACGGTATTCCAGCATCTGTCCTTTCTGATTGGTTAACTCAGAAAATGACTGAAGTTAAACGACGACAGTATTCCTTTTGGTTTCATGTTCTGTCTGGTGTAAGCTTTATTTTCATACTCGGTATTCTTGCTGACCCAAGTACATTGTTTAACGATTTTATAACCTATTGGACAAGTATGTATCCATTCTTTTTTGGTGCATTGTTTGCCGCCATTATCCTATGGCTTTGTGATGAATGGGTGCGAAAAAAGCGCGGTAAATAGTTAGTTAACATTTATGCTCTCTAACGCATAATCAACTGCTTTTTGGACATGGATCTTTGATGTATCATAAACTGGTATGTCTAGATCTGTTTGGTTTATGAGTAGCCCTATTTCAGTACACCCTAATATAACAGAATCTGCTCCTTCTTGTTTAAATCGTTCGATTACTTGCAAATAATATTGCTTCGACTGCTGATTCAGTTCACCTAAAACAAGCTCATTAAAAATGATATCATTTACTCTCTTTTGTTCCTCTTCAGTTGGAACAACAACATCTATACTATATTTACGAACCCGATCTTTATAGAAACCTTGCTCCATCGTATATTTCGTACCTAATAAAGCTGTCGAATGTACACGATCTTCCTTCATCTTCTCAGCAGTTGCATCAGCAATATGGATAACTGGAAGGTTCGTTATTCCTTCAACATAATCGATTACTTTATGCATCGTGTTTGTTGCTAAAATGATTAGCTCTGCTCCAGCGTTTTCAAGTTTTTTCGTCACTTCTGCTAACCTTTCCCCTGAAGCATCCCATCTCCCTTCAGACTGGTACCTCTCGATCTCCGCAAAATCGACACTATAGATGATACATTCAGCTGAATGCAATCCACCTAATCGACTTTTTATTTCACGATTGATTTCTTGATAGTATGAAACTGTCGACTCCCAACTCATTCCGCCAATAATTCCAATTGTCCGCAACGTCATTCTCCTTCCAACGACAAATTCTAGCTATTTCCTGGGGAATTGACACAATTCCTACAAAATAAGCTCACTTGATTCTACAAGTTTAACACCATATTTGTCAGATAATTGTTTCCAACCAGATTCCGTTTCATCTTCAAACCCTGGAATACAGCTCATCCCATCTTTTAGTACGTAAATGTTATTTGTAAAACTCTCAATTGATACAAAGTGCTCCGCTAATTGTTTCACTGATTCGTATACACAATGTGATTCCGCCTCTCCAGCAACAACTACTTTGTCAAATTCGCCAATATAATTAAGTAAATCATAATCTGTTTGGTCTTCTTGACTATATTCAGGCTCAATAATTCCGTACTTCTCACTAAGAGGGTCTAACCCTTTAACGATCTTTTTCACTTCTGTATTTCGGACGATCGAATGATAATGAATCATTTTCGAAAACTGGCTTTCTAATGCGGCACCTGGTGTCCCTTCTATACAATGAAATGGCCAAATGCACAACTGCTTTTGACCTTGTTGCTCTAAACCTTTTACATATTTAATACTCTGTTCGAAGTTATATAGTGGCTTCCATTTACCTAATTCAACATCTTCTATAGTAATAATTGTCAAAGGTTCTGGATGGTTCCCCTTTTGATCAATCCACCAAGAAGGATGAAAAATTTGGTCCATACTATGAGTGTCTAATGATACAGCAATATTAGTGATTTTACTTAAATTGCGATAAATGAAACGCATTATACTATAGACGTCTTCATGTGAACCTGGAACTCCTAATGCACCGCCTTCTATAAAGTCATTTTGCAGGTCAATTCCTAAAAACAATACCCTTTGCTCATCTTGTTTAGCATCATTGGACTCCTCTTGGCTAGCTAAATAATGAACTTCATTAAAATTAACTTTCTCATAGCTTCCTATGGCGTCGCGATTAATGATTTGATCAAAAATAACATTCATAATCCCACCCTTTCAAATACACTCTATACACTTAATTATGCCGAAACACGAGTTTTAATTCAAACTATTCAGACTAAAGTATTGATACAAAAAACAGGGTGACTAACATAACTCACATCGAATTTTCGCATACTACATTTGTACTAATTGATAAGAGAGGTGATATGAAGATGGGTAGAGATGAACACAAAAGAAAAAGCCGAAAGCCCTTAGGTCAAACGCCTAAAAGTGAACAGCTTGAAGCTCGTGATGTCGAGTTTGCAGAAGAATTAGCTGATAGTGCTGACATTGAAGCTCAACGTCGAGCAGAAGCTGCAGATCAACGTGCGAGTCAACATCAACATAACCGCCGAAAATCTTAAAAACCTTAAGTGACCGCCTCTAAGCGGTCACTTTTTATGTTAATCATTTACATTTTATAGTTAATTAGACTCTCGAAATAATGAGCACATCTTCATATTAACTTTTTCTTCCAAGTCTATTAAACTATTAAATTTAGTGAATATTCACTAAATTTAATCTTTGGAGGAATGTATATGAAGAAACGAAACCTTCTTGTTACCTCTGCATTGTCAGGAGCTCTAGTTTTCTCAGTTTTTGCTCCTACTTCATTTGCTCATGACTACCTCGATGGTTCAGACTTAAACAAAGGTGAAAGAACATTATTTACAGAAGAAGAACTAGAAGCATTAGGTACTCCCCATGTTGAAGGCGATAAGAACTTAAAGTTTCTTGATGAAGCCGCTTCCCTACAGTTAGAACAAATTCGAGATGGAATTCAAAACAATGCTGCTGATGTTTACGCTCATAAAGGCTTTGCTTACGTAGGTACTCATACAGCAGGTGGCGGTGATGGTGGGGTTCGTGTTTTTGACTTACAAGACCCCGAAAACCCTGAAGAAGTAGCCGCTTTCGCTCACGATGATGTTCCGGGTACATGGCATGAAAAAGTTATTGTAAAGTCTATCAATACACCTGGTTTTAATGGCGATCTAGCTGTAGTAAGTGTTCAACAATTAGACCGCACTGCAGATACTTCTGGTGGTTTTTTGCTCTATGATGTGACTGACCCGTACAATCCAGAGAAACTTGGCTACTCAGAGGTTTACGCTGATACAAATGGTACACATGAACTTTATTTAACTACTCAAGGTAATCGCGCGCTAGTTTTAACTGCTAACCCATACACTGACCTATATAGTGGTGGTGGTGAGCATGATTTTCAAATTGTAGATGTATCAGATCCATCTAACCCAGAAAATTTGTGGCAGTTTGATCCAAGATCATTGCTAGAGGTATCAGATGATTTTGATGGATACAACTGGGAGTCTCCAGATGGTAAGACGCGACCTGTATTTGCTCACAGTGTTATAACCGACAACAATGCTCGACACGCCTATGTATCGATGTGGGACCTAGGAACGGTGATCTTTAACATTGAAGACCCTGAAAATCCTGAATACTTAGGACGTACAGACTTCGCTTCTGACCAGCAAGGCTCTGCCCACTCGGCTGCTTTAGCACAAGGTGGCAATATTTTAATCGAAACTCGCGAAGTTTATGTTCCAGTACGCGAAGGATATGAAGAAGCATACGGTTATACACGCATTTTCGATATTAAAGACCCTTCTAACCCAGAACTTCTAAGTGAGTTTACGACAGACTTAACTTTCCAAGTTGAAGATGGCACGACTTTCGCAAACACTGTCCACGACCCTAAAGTAAGAGGCAATACTCTTTATCTTTCACACTATGCTGGTGGTGTTTACGCAGTTGACATTAGTGACCCATCTGACCCTGTTCAAATAGGTCAGTACAAACCAGATCAAGCTGATGTTTGGGGCGTATTTGTCGATCGAAACTTTGTTTTAGCATCTGATATGGGACAAGGATTGAAGGTTCTAACGAAGAATAATAGTGGTGGAAATGGGAACGGCAATGGTAACGGTAACGGACACAGTCCTACCCGATAAAATTTAAAAAAGGTGATCGCTTATTGCGGTCATCTTTTTATAATTGTATAGACTTTTAAAATAACAGACACATTGAAGCACT
>NZ_AKIF01000077.1 GCF_000269905.1 Alkalibacillus haloalkaliphilus C5 | reverse complement strand
TGGTTTTCTCTGCTTCTCAGGAAGTTCCCATCCAAAGATTGCGTCTGGTACAAATCCACAATGAATAGAATAATCTCTTTCAATTCGGTTTCTCTCAGAATGAGAAATAACCGACACAATTCCACCTTGTTTTTTAAATTCTTGAATTGTCTCTGCAAACAGTTCATAGAAGTCTGGTACAGTTGATTCGGTATATTTTTTCCAAACAACTTGCTGATGTTTTTGCTCTTCCTCTGTGAATTTAATGATGTCTTTACACAAGGAAGAAAATCCTGGATTGAAACAGTATCTAACAAAATCTTCAAAAGTAATAGGTTTATCATTTGGTCGCAAGTCTTTAAGAGCCTCTACAAATGATGGATAATGTATATTTGGTGTGCTTTTTACTGCTGTATCATCGTGGTCTAAGATTAAACATTTATATTTTAAATCCATAAATATCCTCCTATAAAATCGTAATATCCTATTCATTTATACATTACATTAAAGTTTAGATAGCTACTTCCATTAAACTGCCCCGTTAGTTCAACTAGGAATGTTCAACCTAATTCAAGAAACGCCCCCGTTAGTGGAACAAGATTTACCTAATTCAACAGTCTCTTAATTGCTCTAATCTGTCCACGGTGATTTATTTCGTCCTCCATAACGTGAAACCATAAATAGTGATTATTGTAAGAAACACCATTACCCCATTTATTCTCTTCAAATAACCAGCTATCTTCTTTTGATTTCAAATATGTTAGTGTTTTTTCTCTTACTTGTGATAATTCAGCCAAATAATAATCAATAGAATGATTTCTAATCACTTCTCTTGCCTTATCCCCCAATTCCAAAGCTGCCCCCCACTTTAAGTATTCATCGTTTGTTAAACCTCTCTTTTCAAACGAGACAACTTGATGAACAAACTCAATTGACGCAATATGGGATAAAAGAGACCCTATTGAATTGGAACTATCATTTGGTAAATAATCTAAATCACTTTTTTTAAAGTTAGAAATTTCACTCAACGTAACATCCCTTGAATGTTCAAGCATACACACAAGTTCCCCGATTTTTTCACTATAGTTTGCCTTTGGTTTTATTCTATAATCAATCATCCATCTACCTCCATTCTGCTTTATATATAACGATACCAATAAAACGGGAAAAACAAAGTCTCATAATTCATAAAAATGTATGATATAATTTAATTGAACATACAGAAAGGGCAATCTGATAAAATTAGGTTGCCCTACTTTTGTTCCTCCTCTTATTACACTAAACTGCTCCGTTAGTGGATTAAGGAAGAGTTCTTCAACTAACGCCCCCGTTAGTACAATAAGCCATGCAATAGCTGTTTGTCTAAGTTGTTTTACGATTTTATCTAAGTAATGAGACCTTTTGCATATCTAAAGAATTCATCCGCACTTGGGGTTTCTTTGCTATTTTTTCGATGCACTAACCTGATTGCTATGTAGTCTTGACCTGGACTGACATATAAATATTTACCTTCAGCACCGCTCATACCGTAACCAATATAATTTCCGTCTTTATCGTGGGCTGTTAACCATAAATAGCCCCATTTCCTATCAATATTTTGAGTAGGATGAGTTGAATCCTCTATCCACCATTCTGACAAAAGTCTTTGCCCTTTCCATATTCCTTTATTTAAATATAGGAATCCGAATTTTGCTAAGTCGTTTCCTGTTAATGCAAGCCCAGCATATGGGTACGGATTTTGACTTCTGTCTTTCAACCATATCCAATTAGTTATACCTAATGGCTCAAATATACGTTTTGATAAATATTCATCCAGTTTTTCACCGCTTAGTTTCTCTACAATTCCTGCTATTAAAGCAACAGCTTCGTTGTTATACTTTGATACTGTTCCTGGCTTGTCTTCTAAATCTAACGATAAAACATACTCAATACAATTATCCACACTACTAAGTTCATTATCATGACCTACTGTTTTTATACCAGTAGTGTGAGTTAAAATATGCCAAATAGTTATATCCTTTTTAGGATCATTAATTAATGAAGGAAAAATTGAATGTAGTGGTGTGTGCAAAGTATCAATGTAGCCTTCATCCAATAACAAACCTACTGCTGTTCCAGCGAATACTTTCGTCAAAGAATTGAGTTGGATTGGTTCACTAGTATCAGTATAATTTTTATGGTACATATTGTTTTTTAAAACTATAATAAACTCGTCCGATTCTTCTTTTTCACAATAATTATCAAAAGCTTTTAGTTTTTCTTGATCTACTTCTAAAATTCCTTTGTTAAAAAGTTGAGTCATATATTTGTACTAACATCCTTTCTTAATTATTAAAATTGATTCTAAATGTAACTTAAACCAATTAGATCATTTACTGCAGTTAAACAATAACATAATATTCCATTTCCGCGATGCTAAAATCGTAATTTTCTGAATTAAAAACAAAAGAAAAAGACGACCTAAGTGCCGACCATATAATTCTTATTAAACTAACCTGCTTCTTTAGTTGAATAAGACTAATACATTAACATACCCATTAACTAAAAAGCAGCATACCAAAAGTAATAGAGAAAATTATTGTAAGAAGAACACCTACCAGACTAAAAACCATACCCACGACTACTTTTCTTTTTCCGGTTTTATTAATACCGTTCATTTGTCTTATCCCTATGACACCATAAACGAAGCCAATAATTCCAAGTATTAAGCCGATCAATACAAAAGAAGTACCAATTGAAAGAAAACCAAAAACCAATGAAACGTTACCTTTGCTCTGAGCCTTATTGTAAATGTCATCTGATGCATGAAGATTATTCATATTTGTCCCACCTTTTATCTACCGAAGCAGTACTTGATCAATAACACTATTGGAGCACACCATTACTTATATTTTTTAAATATCGAACCGATTGAGACACTTAGTAGTTGAATCAAACATAGAAATATTCCACTCATAAAATAATAATGCACTCCTTCGCGGCTGTAACCTGGTAAAGGATATCGATCTGTTACTGGAGGGAAAAATCCCCTGAAATAGTCAGCATTACTGTAAAACTCAATCAAAACTAAGAACAAGCAACAAAAGTTACACCAAAAGTTATTAAAATAAAAAATGAGCTTTTAATTATGTCATTGGGATTAGCTTGATGAATATAAACAGCTATTCCTATTGATAATAACAACACCAAGCTCCTCTACCAAATCTTCAACTTGATTCAACGTATAATCTGTGCTGATCGTGACACCGTCGTTAAACCCACCTTTAAAACCAGTATATGACAGGATTATTCCTAATTCCTCTTACTCTCAAGCAAGAAAAAAATTCTTTGCTACATTTGCTAATATCGCTGATAACGGAATAAATATTACCGGGAAAATAACTAAATACAGTACGTCAAGTTGAATTGAGATTAAAATAGGGTCTACAAAGAAAAAGTAAAAATGATGACTCACAAACAAAACAATTAAAAAAAACACCCAAAACAACAGAGTATCCTTCCCAATATTACAACCTCCACCCAAAATATTGTTAAATCAATCCCCATTTATTAAGTACTAACCTCCCTACTTAGATTGATAAGTTACTAAGGTCTGTAATAAGGAGCAAAAGAATTAGCAACGTTAATTAATTCTTCTTGAGAATATATTTTTTGACCACAATGCTCATCATTTAATTCAATTGCTTTTCAAGACTATAACAAAGCTTTTGTTCATAAAATCTCTCATCATATTTTTCAAAACCTAAAGGAACCCAAAAGTCCAATGCTTTCTTATTTATCGCATGAACCGCAATTTGGATGGATTTCACACCTTTATCCTTCATTAGATTTTCGTATAGAAAATAAGATTGTTTTGCATAACCCAAACCTTGATACTCTTTGTCAATTAGAAGTAAGCTTAACCACGGTTTGTGTGCACGAGGACTGAGCATCCCGTATTCAATAATGCCAATCGGTTCCTCATCTAAACATATTAGGTATCTATTTGTTTTTAGCTCTTTCGCTTCTTCGTATTGATATAATATATCGTTGGCTTCCAAGTATTTTTTATCAAATGCAATATAGTTATATTCAAGGTTACTATTAAATATTTTCATCTCAATACTTACTTGATCCCTATAACTTTCAACAAATGTTAACATCATCTGTCTCCTTCTCATTTTCACAGTAAAAGTAACCGATCTTTTAACTTCATTAAATTTCTAGAATTAATAATCTATTATTTTTTATGTTCGGATTAATACTCCTCACTCCAATAATTCTTCATTAGATCGCATGCCCACTGGGGTTGGACGATTGATTCTGCTGGAGTAAATTCTTTCATGACTGGTTTAATGTCTAATATTGGTGTTTCGTTAATGCAATCAAGACCTGCCACGGTTAATTCTCTTCCTTCTCGTTTGACTACTTTTACTGTTGTAAGACCTAATTGATTCGGTCTATTTTTCCACGTTGAGCAAAGATGCCAACTTTAGGCAGGCTTTTATCGTTTCTTGGATGTCTTGCTCCTGTTTCTATTTTGTTACTTTCGACTAAATGAAAATAAAAGATAATTTCTAAATGCGAAAAAGACTCAATCTCACTTAAAGCATCCTCAGAAAAGGTGCTATTCAAAATTATTTTAGTTACTACTTGCCCCCAGTAATCATCTTTAATCTCTGGTCGATCATTATATGCAGTACCGATAGGATTCAATGTGATCATCTGAAGTCTCCTTTCTCTAGATTAATTTTCAGTAACAACAAATAAAAATAGTCATCTTATCTTACTGTGTATTTTGATAACTTCTACGTTAGTGAGATTGCCTTTTTGCAAATGTTGAAGGAGAGAAAGAAACTTTATAATCACCTCTAAGTTCCTTCTTCACTTTCTCAGTTAATAATCTACCAATTCTATTATGTTCTTCTTCAAGTTCAACACCATTGGAAACAACTTCATCATTACTCCAGTTAATCCATTCGCCATATTTCAGAATCCACTTCATTAACTCATCTCTTAATTCAATGGATATAGGAAACTCTTCTGAATCTAAATTACACATACAGTGATGACACCAAAAAGGATCCGCTCCAACGTCACCTTCAACTTTTATATCATTAGTTTTCTGTTCGTCACAAAGACATTTCATAATACTTTAGTTACCCTCCAAATACTCTTCAATCAATTGTAAATTCCGCTGCTAAATGGTTCTCTTCGTAATTTGTAATACGCTTCACTATACGGTATTCTCCAGTATCTAAACTTCCATAGAGCCACTCCCAATCGACTGACCAATCACTAACATCCGAGGAATGCAACTCATGTGCAGGTTCACCAAAACCATAGGATGCCCCTGGCACTAAGGGAACTTGATACCATTGACCGTCTATTTTCCTTTCCAACATAAAATCTTCACTATATATGTACTGCTTATCGGAGTTATTCTCAAGCGTTACGGTAAACCCAGTAGAAGATAACGTTTCCTCCTTCACATTCATGGTTACTCCATCTAGTGTGTTAACAGCTTCATATTCTGTCAGTTCCCAATCTTCTTTTTCTGCAGTTTGGTTTGAATAACACGCTGACAAAAGCGGCAGGCTTATAATTATAAAAAATATTGAAAACAAAAACCTCTTCATGTCATTCACCCCGTATAGATTCCTAACGTCTACATTGTTAAACTTCCAACCCATTAGCCTAATAACTTACCCTCTTGTTCTCATTACCTTTAAACATAAATCTAATCCCTCTACTGGCAAGAGGTTCATCTTCATATCTAGGCAAAACGTGAAAGTGCGCATGGAATATGTGTTGTCCTCCAACTTCACCACAATTCCATCCGAGGTTATATCCTTGAGGTTGGTGTTTTTCATCTAAGTATTTCTTAACTTCTTGTAAGAGTGTATATGTAGCATTCCATTCTTCCTGTGTCATGTCAAAAGCTGTTTCTCTATGCTGTTTAGGAACGATTAAACCTGCACCTTCAAGCTGACTACCTTTCACTTGAAAATGTTCCATCTGCAAAAACATACAATGTTCATTGCTCAACATAACTTTTTGCCTTGGCTCAAGTTCTAGATTACAAAAAACACAACCATTAACCATAATAACGCCCCCACTTTATAAGACTTTTTTCGGTTTGATTATAATGACGGTGGACGGTCCTCCATCGTATTAGCAAGAATTACATAGATAAATAAACTGGCAGGTAAAATAATAAATATTAATCTCACAGCTAAAGAAGATACTCCTAAATAATTAGCGATCCTTCCACAAACACCTGTTATAGACTTATCAGTTGAGGATTTTCTTAATTTACTTTCCTACTAACTTTCACCCCTAACTCCTTACACTCATTGTGTAAAATGTTATAGAAACCGTAACAAAAGCGGTCTACATTAATTAAAAGCTCAATCAATACTTAAACTTGATAAAATCATAGAGCCTCATCGATGCTCTTCAATAAAACTCTCGACCCACTCTATATCAATTGGCCCGTTTACAACTTTATAGGGACCAGTTCCAACATCAAGCATACGCTCTTCATAAACCGACGCTAAGATTGGCCTACTATCTGAATAAATAGTTATCCGAAAACCATTTTCATTGGAAACATCACTATCCCAGTCGCGGTGCCTCATCCTCTTAACTTGATATTGGCTTAAAAATTCATTTAATTCTTCAGCATGTTCTCGTTCGTCCGTTCTCCATTCTTCTCCGTGCCCCTCATGAAAGACTAATGCATGTATGTCATCTTCGTCATAGCTAATTACTTGATCTAAACTTTTCTCTCTATACTCATTATAGAAATACAAAGATATGATCAAAACGGGTGTGGCCATAAGAAGTAACGTTAAAGCCTTTCCCTTAGATATGGTATACTTTAATACTTTTTCTGTTCCATATAAAGTTAATGGAATAATCACAATAAAATAAATTAAAATAATGGCTAAACCCATTAACCAGTTAGGGTGCGATATTAACATAACTACTGTTCTATAAATAAATGAATTTATAATTAAAAACAACGCGAAAAGCAACCAATATAACAATTTATGACCTATTCAAAACACCCCTTTCCCCAATCCATATTAACATATAATTCCACCCTCTTTGTTGTTTTTTCAAAAAATTCTAAACATAACATTATAAAAAATAAACCGCTAACCACTGGTTGGTTAACGGTTTATTACTATTAATCTTCAACTATAAAACCTTGATTGCGAAGTGCTTGTTCAGCTTGGTCGAGTAATTCCTCTTCATCAGCAGCAATCGTATGTAAATGAACGCCACCTGTTAATTTAGATAGTAGAGCGGCATTAGACTGATCAACTTGTGTCTTAAACTTCTTCACATCAACTCGGTTTGAAATATGAAGAACAGCTTTAAACTCACCGTAAATTGGGTGATCGACAATGACATCTTTAACATAAACACCATGATCAACTAGTATGTTCAACTCATCTTCTGTTTGTTCTTTATTGTGACAGCAAGCAATCGTACGTTCATACCTTGGTGTTTCCTCTTGTTGACTCATGTATATATAACCTTGACTCGTAGACATGATCGGTTCATTTTGAGCCTTTAGTAAAGCAATATCGCCTACAATGACTTGTCGGCTTACTGAATAAAGTTCCGAAAGCTCCTTGCCTGTTTTAGGATCAGCAGTTTGTTTGAGTGCATTTAATATTTGTTCGCGTCGTTCATTGCTAGATAATTTATGTTTTGACATTTATATCACCTCGCTTATGACTTCGGTTTCAATTAGATGATCTAAATATTGAGCTAAACTGATCACATCTACTTCAGTCGTATATCGGCCAAAAGAAATTCTAAAAAATTGCCGCGCTGTTTCATCATCAACTTGTAAAGCAATCATCGTATTCGTCTTCTTTTCATACCTGACATCACACGCACTACCAGTTGAAATGGCAAAATTATTACGATTACATTCTAACATAACGTATTGGCCATCCATACGCTCAATTGCCATGCCAACAATTGAATCTAATTGATTAGTTTCTTCTGCCTCAAAATAATGTATGTGCTGAACATTTATCATTGATTGCTTAAAAACATTTCTCAAATTCGCCATATCTTTCGCTTCGTCTTCTAATAAAGTAACCGCTTCTTCACAAGCTGCTGTAAAAGCAACTACACTTGGTATGTCTATTGTATTACCTTTCAAAATAAAATGAGCGAGTGTTTGTGTTTGTCTTGGTTGTTCTTTTAAGTATAATAACCCAATTCCTTTAGGTCCATAAATTTTATGACTTGAAATAGATAAGCTATCAACTAAACTAGCGATATCCGTCAAATCCAATTTACCAAAGCTTTGCACTGCATCCACATGAAGTTTTATATTATTTTGACGACATAGTTTACTAATTTCTTCAATCGGCTGTATTGTACCAATTTCACCATTTATATGTTGGATACAAACTAATGCTGTATCTATTCTTATTAAACGTTTCAAATCATTAATATTGATTACGCCATCTTGATCAAAATAAACGACACTCACTTCATAGCCTTCACTTTTTAACTTCTCCTCTGTCTGTCTAATAGAATTATGCTCACCTGCAGAGATAATGATATGGTGGCCTTCAGTTATTTCCTTTAAATGTTCGATCGCTAATAAGTTACTTTCAGACCCACCGCTTGTAAAGTAGACTTGTGTTTTATTTGCACCTATATAAGAACTAAGTTTCTGTTTACATAGCTGTATAATTTGGTAAGCTTCCGTTCCATAATCGTGAATACTGTTGGCATTACCATAATACTTTTGGGCCGCTTCAGTGTATGCTGTCAGTGCTGTTTCACTCATCGGTGTCGTCGCAGCGTAATCCAAATAAATCACATAACCCTCTCCCCTAAAATTTGATCAATACTCTTGCTATTTATTTAATAATATGTAAATATAGGTGTCAAGACACATGTAACTTTAGAGGTGTAAAACAGTGAATACAGACATCCTTATAATAGGAAGTGGAATTGCCGCTCTCCAATTAGCTAATAAATTAGACTCTCAGTATAACGTAACAATAATTACAAAGGGAAAAATGAATGATAGTAATTCATACTTAGCACAAGGTGGGATCGCTGCAGCAATCGACCAATCTGATGATGTGTTAAGTCATGCTTTTGATACGTTAAAAGCAGGCGAGTATTATAATTTGCCTTCAGTTGTGAAACACATCACAAAGATGGCACCAACTATCGTAAAACAACTGATCGATCAAGGTATGACATTTGACCAAATAGATAATCAACTCATTCTTGGGAAAGAAGGAGCTCACGAACATCGTAGAATCGTACATGCGGGTGGTGATGCTACAGGCAAGTATATGACCGAGTCACTAACTAACCAATTAAGTGAACAGGTCAAAGTTTATGAAAATAGTTTCGTCTGTGAACTACTAACGGATCATACTAAGCAACAATGTTGTGGCGCCGTATTTATTGATTCAAGTGGAAAGTCACGAACGATTAAAGCGACATACACTGTTTTAGCAACAGGTGGATGTGGGTCACTTTATAAGTTTACATCGAATCACCCAATAGCTTTAGGTGACGGTGTTGTGTTAGCTCACCAAGTAGGTGCAAAAGTATCTGACTTAGAGTTTATACAGTTCCACCCCACTCTTCTATACTCTAACAATCATACATATGGTTTAATCTCTGAAGCTGTACGTGGTGAAGGTGCGGTATTAGTTAATCAAAATGGACTTCCGATTATGAAAAATATCCATCCATTAAAAGACCTAGCACCACGTCATATCGTCGCACAAACCATTTATAACCATCGACTAATAGGTGATGAAATCTATTTATCTATTAAACAACTCAACCAATTTCAAAATCGTTTCCCATCAATTAGTCAATTGTGTACAAAGTATGGAATTAATCTACATGACGGATTGATTCCAGTGACACCTGGTGCTCATTTTATGATTGGAGGTGTCGAAACCGACATTAAGGGAGAGACAAACGTTCGCAATTTATATTGTATTGGCGAAGTAGCAAACACACGTTTACATGGAGCCAATCGATTAGCAAGCAATTCTTTGTTAGAAGGACTCGTGATGGGCGTTGAACTTGCTAGTCATTTGAACAAACAACCTAAAACACCTATTCCTGAACGAATAGCTACACGGTCACAACTTAAAGCTCCTATATTGCCAAACTTAAAACTATTACAAAAGTCCATGATGGAAAACGTCGGTATTATAAGAAAGCGAGAAGAACTCGCGAATCAACTTAATTGGTTACACTCTACCATCCAATCTAACCAGCAAACCAATATAAATATCGAAAACTTCAACAAATATGTCGCTTATAAGATGGCTTATTTGATTACACAAGCAGCATTAAAACGTCATGACAGTCTCGGTTGTCACCAAATGGCTGAGCATGAAACTTCAATAAATACTACAGAAAGTAGGGAATATGTTGAACAAGTTTAAGCTAGATGAAATGTTAAAGGCATTTTTTATAGAAGACCTTGGTGATTTAGACGTTACTACAGATTCCATTTTTAACGAGAAAGATATAGGAACTTTGACGATTCAGGCAAAAGAGGCTGGGATTTTTTGTGGACAGCTAATTATAAAGTCTGCATACCATCTATTAGATCGTGAAGTAGATGTTACATTGCACGTTGAAGACGGTGATCGAGTAGAGCCTACACAGGAGATTGCTCGTATACACGGCCCTGTTCCAAGCTTACTAAAAGGTGAACGTGTCGTCTTAAACTTAATTCAACGACTTTCAGGTATTGCGACGAAAACGAACAAAGCAGTAAACATGCTAGATTCCGATTACACCAAAATATCTGACACACGTAAAACAACGCCAGGGCTACGTATGTTAGAGAAATATGCTGTAAGGGTAGGCGGCGGCATTAACCACCGCTTGCGCCTCGATGATGCTGTCATGATTAAAGATAATCATATTGCTTTTGCAGGGTCTATAAGTGAAGCGGTGAACCGTGTACGTAAAAATGTCGGTCATATGGTCAAAATCGAAGTCGAAGCCGAAAATGAACAGCACGTTCTAGAAGCTGTTGAAGCCAACGTTGATGTTATTATGCTCGATAACGTTGAATTAGATCAACTATACAAACTCATTCAACTCATTCCACGGGATATTACGACTGAATTATCAGGTGGGATTGAAATTCAAGATCTACCGAAATACCGTGAGTTAAATGTAGATGTCATTTCAATGGGATGCTTAACCCATCAAATTGAATCACTAGATTACAATGCGAACCACCAATTTGAAAAGGAGCGTGTTTAGCAATGTCTTTATTACAACACTTGGAGCAATCTGTCTCGAAAATTCCTGAGAAGTATAAACAAATGAGCGATGAGGAGTTAGAACAGATCATTATAAACGCTAAAGAACAATTAGGTGATGAATTATTTATTCCTGGTCACCACTATCAAAAAGATGAAGTCATTCAGTTTGCTGATGCAAAGGGTGACTCATTAGAACTAGCGCAAAAATCAGCTCGTACAACAGCAAAACACATTGTCTTTTGTGGTGTTCATTTCATGGCTGAAACGGCTGACATTTTAACGAACAAAGATCAACACGTCTATTTACCAGACATGAGAGCAGGTTGTTCAATGGCAGATATGGCGGATATTAATCAAACAGAAGTTGCTTGGGAAAGGCTATCTCAGTTAGTTGGAGAAACGATTATTCCAATTACTTACGTTAACTCAACAGCATCTATTAAATCTTTTGTCGGTAAAAATGGTGGCGCCACCATTACTTCTTCGAATGCTAAAGATATGATGAAATGGGCATTTACACAAAAAGAAAGAATACTGTTTTTACCAGATCAACATTTAGGTAGAAATACAGCGTATGACTTAGGGATTCCACTGGAACAAATGGCGGTATGGGATCCAATTATGGAGAAGCTCCATTATGAAGGGGACTTAGATGAGTTAAAGGTCATTTTATGGAAGGGGCATTGTTCAGTACACGAAAACTTTACTGTCCCTAATATAAAAGAAGTAAGAGCCAAACATCCTAACATGAACATTATCGTTCATCCAGAATGTACAAGAGAAGTTGTCGCGTTATCTGATGACGCTGGATCTACTCGACATATTATTGAAACGATTGAAAGTGCACCTTCAGGCAGTGAGTGGGCAATCGGTACTGAAATGAATTTAGTCAAACGACTAATTAAAGAAAATCCTGACAAACATATCATTTCATTGAACCCACATATGTGCCCATGCTTAACGATGAACCGAATTGATTTACCTCATTTAGCTTGGTGCTTAGATTCACTAGTAAATAACGAACCTGTAAACCCAATCGTTGTAGAAGATGATATTAGTCACTTTGCTACAGAAGCATTAAATCGCATGTTATACAAATAAGCACATAAGTATTGAGCATTGGGTGAACATCCAATGCTCAATTTTTAAAATCATAAAGTTTATTTACTGTTAAATTTAGACCCAAATTATAAGCCCAACCAATTTGTCCATATTAATAATAAAATAACATAAACTATATAATAATATTAGACAACATTTTGAAAACAAAAATGGAGGGTTGTCATGTTACAGTATAAAGTGTTTAACTACACATTTAAAAACTTAAAAGAAAAAAACATGACGTTTGAACAGGTTTTTGACCATATTTTACACTTTATCCGCCGGGACCCGAGTGGTAATTTTAAGTTAATGATTGGTACAGATTCACAAGTTCATAAAAACCATACGACTTTCATTACCGGGATAGTTATTCAAAATGAAGGTAAAGGCGCTTGGGCATGCTTAAGAAAGGTGAGAATTACAGAAAAAATGACGAATTTACACCAAAAGATCTCATATGAAACTTCGTTATCAGAAGATGTCTTCTTAATGTTTACTCAAGAACGTAAAGATGCAATGTATGAAATCGTTTTACCACATGTTGATCATGGTGCTAGTTTCACTATTGAAGGGCATATCGATATTGGTGGAGGTAAACGGAATAAGACGAGTATGTTCATTAATGAAATGGTGGCTAGAATAGAATCGTTAGGTGCAGAACCTAAAATTAAGCCTGAAGCGTTTGTTGCGAGCAGTTATGCTAACCGCTATACGAAGTGAAAATGCAATTAAATATATTTTTATTAAAGCTACCATAATGTGGTGGCTATTTCGTATGACATACATAAAAAACC
The DNA here is from genome assembly GCF_000269905.1 of Alkalibacillus haloalkaliphilus C5. Taxonomy (GTDB): domain Bacteria; phylum Bacillota; class Bacilli; order Bacillales; family Alkalibacillaceae; genus Alkalibacillus; species Alkalibacillus haloalkaliphilus_A. Next base: position 432 of record NZ_AKIF01000077.1, on the reverse strand, counting down.
AAGCACGGTGCTTGGTTTTTGTTAAATATCACTTTTCTTATATGACCGCTTCAGTATTAGGTATTGTTCAATTTCGTTAAGCAGTAAATACAGATTAGCTCTTTGTTCAAACGTTTCACGGTCATCTGGCAAGTCTTCTTTATTGAATTTCTTCCTTATTTGATTCAACTTCTCTAAGTATTTTACTGCTGTATTACCCGGATGGACATGGTCAGCTAACTCTTCAAATAGCTCACCAATGTAATTATACTCATCTTCTGTTGCATCGACCCGGCTAATCAGTGGTAACATACGCTCTAAAATATCAAATTGTTTTTCTCGCATATGAAAATAATGATAAAAAGGGTGATGTCTTCTTAACAAGTGATTCTCTACATCTCGTGATGCTAATTCATTTGCCTCTTCAATTAATCTTGCCGTCTCAGTAATCTC
>NZ_AKIF01000076.1 GCF_000269905.1 Alkalibacillus haloalkaliphilus C5 | reverse complement strand
TATTTATTCTTTACTTTTTCTCATTTATTGGTAAGCTAAGTACAAAGAATAGGCTAAAGAAATGACTGAGTAAATTAAATAGATCTTTAAATATTAAGTTGAAGATTACTATTCATTTATCGTACAATATTAATAGGAATTATTAGTACCTGTTATTAATTTTAAAAGGAGTGCTAATCAAATGTTAAAAGTACAAGAAATACGCGAACTTATTAAATTAGTAGATGAATCATCCATTTCTGATTTTTCTTATGAAGCTAATGGAACAAAAGTATCCATGAAAAAAGAAAATGGAGAAGTTGTTCAAGTAGCTGCACCACAAGTTGCACCTGCTGTAGAAACTAAACCAGAACCACAAAGCGAGACAAAGTCAGCAGAACCAAAGAAAGAAGAAGTGCAACCAAAAGAAGAGCCAAAGGAAGAAGCGGCAGCAAGTACAGTAGACTATGACCATGAAATTGTATCACCAATGGTTGGAACGTTTTATGAATCGCCTTCACCAGAAGATGATCCGTACGTACAAGTTGGAGACAATGTTGATGCAAGTACAGTCGTTTGTATCGTTGAAGCGATGAAACTCTTTAATGAGATTGAAGCTGAAACGAAAGGTGAAATTGTTGAAGTGCTTGTAGACAATGGTGAATTAGTCGAGTACGGACAACCATTATTCCGTGTGAAGAAGAAGTAAGGAGGGATTGTCCGTGATACAGAAAGTATTAGTTGCTAACAGAGGAGAAATTGCAGTACGTGTAATACGTGCGTGTAAAGAGCTAGGAATTGAAACGGTTGCTATTTACTCTGAGCCTGACCGTGAATCTCTTCATGTTCAAATTGCAGACGAAGCTTATTGCGTAGGGCCAACGTTGAGTAAAGATAGTTACTTAAATAAAACAAACATTATGAGCGTTGCAAAGCTAACAAATTGTGATGCCATTCACCCAGGATATGGTTTCTTATCAGAGAATGCTGACTTCGCTGAAATGTGTGAAGAATGTAATGTTACATTCATTGGTCCAAGTGCTGATTCAATTTCAAGAATGGGAACGAAAGACGTGGCGCGTGAGACGATGAAAGAAGCGGGTGTTCCGATCGTTCCAGGTTCTGAAGGGATCATAGAAAACATAGAAGAAGGTAAAAAAATTGCCAAGAGCATTGGCTATCCAGTAATTATTAAAGCGACTGCCGGTGGTGGTGGTAAAGGGATCCGTGTAGCCCAAGATGAAGAAGAACTTGTTCAAGGTATTCGTCTAACTCAGAATGAAGCTGAAACAGCTTTCGGTAATCCGGGTGTTTATTTGGAAAAATACATTGAAGACTTTAGACACGTAGAAATTCAAATATTAGCCGACAAACACGGTAACACAGTTCATCTAGGAGAAAGAGATTGTACTGTACAACGTCGTTTGCAAAAATTAATTGAAGAAACACCTTCTCCAGCAATTGATGAAGAATTGCGTCAAGAAATGGGTGATGCCGCTGTTCGAGCAGCACAAGCAGTAGACTATGTTGGTGCTGGTACTATTGAATTTATATTTGATAAAAAAGAATCTCGCTTTTATTTTATGGAAATGAATACTCGAATCCAAGTGGAGCATCCCGTAACTGAAATGGTAACAGGTGTAGACTTAATTAAAGAACAGCTTAATGTTGCTAACGGCAAAGTTTTACCTTTTTATCAAGAGGATATTAAATTTGAAGGTTGGTCAATCGAGTGTCGAATCAATGCTGAAGATCCATACAAAAACTTCATGCCTTCAGCAGGTAAGGTTGAAATGTATTTGCCACCAGGTGGTTTTGGTGTTAGAGTAGATTCTGCAGCCTATACTGGATGGAATATACCGCCTTATTATGACTCTATGATTGCTAAATTAATTACACATGGAAGAACCCGTGAAGAAGCGATAGAGCGAATGAATCGAGCTTTAGATGAGTTTGTAATTGAAGGCATTCATTCAACAATTCCATTCCATAAACGTATGATGAACCATCAAGTCTTTATTGATGGTGACTTTAATACAAAGTTTTTAGATGATCATAAAGTAATGGAAGATGACAATTAGAGGTGACGAACATGGATGAGAACCAATTACTAAATGTTAGCGAAGACAATTCACTTGGTCGTGTTGAAATTGCACCTGAAGTTATTGAAGTGATTGCAGGAATTGCAGCGAATGAAGTGAGTGGCGTTGCTAACATGAGAGGTAACATTGCTTCGAATGTTACTGAACGACTGGGTAAGAAAAAGCACGGTAAAGGTGTTAAAGTCGAACTTACAGAAGAAGGAATAGAAATCGATGTTTACACAGTGTTAGATTATGGTGTATCTATTCCGAAAGTTTGTGAAAAGATTCAAGACAACATTCGCACAACACTAAAAAATATGACAGCATTAGAAATTATTGAAATCAATGTACATGTTGTTGGAGTTCAAATAGAAGAAAAGTCCGAAGAATCAAAGCCAGAAAAATAAACAGAAAAATCTAACTCGTGTCTACATAGTAGCGCGAGTTAGATTTTTTTAGTTTTAACATTATATTTTTATTTATTTCTTTTTTCATGGTAAACTTACTAAGTAGTAATTGCCGGAATATAATATAGAAGGAGAAAGGTTCAATGAGCAGGAAACATAGCCGTGAAAAAGCATTTCAAGTTTTATTTCAAATAGATATTAACAAAGATGCGAAACATGAAGATCTATTTAAAGTATTAGATGAAGATTTAAGTATTTTCAGTACCCAAATTATTAAAGGGGTAATGGAGTATAAAGAAGAATTAGATACATTAATTGAACAAAACCTTGAACATTGGAGTATCAATCGAATTGGTGCAGTTGAAAAAACGTTATTAAGAATTGCTGCGTATGAAATGCGTTATGTAGATGATACACCAGATAAAGTAGCGGTCAATGAAGCGGTTGAATTGGCTAAACGCTTTCATGATGACCAATCAGGAAAGTTCATTAATGGTGTCTTATCTAAGATTATAAGCAGTTAGAAGGTGAAACAATGAGCACGACGATTATGTATGGAAACACAGTGGCTGACTATATCAGATCAAACTTAACCGAAGATATTACAAGTCTAAAAGAACAAGGTGTGACCCCTAAATTAACAGTCATTATAATTGGGGATAATCCAGCTTCTAAGACTTATGTTAAAATAAAGAAAAAAGCAGCAGAAAAAATTGGAATAACATCTGATGTCATCGAACTTCCCGTGAACACTTCAGAACAACAACTACTTAACCATATCGAAACCTTAAATGAGGATTCATCAACTCATGGAATACTCATTCAGTTACCCTTACCTGCTCATATTAATGAAAAACGTGTCTTAGATGCTGTATCACCGGAAAAGGATGTAGATGGCTTTCACCCAATTAATGTTGGTAGACTTTCAATTGGACAGGAAGCTTTTTATCCTTGCACACCGTATGGTATTATGAAACTTTTACATTATTATCAAGTTCCTATAGCTAAAAAACAAGTCGTCGTAGTTGGTAGGAGTAACATAGTCGGAAAACCGATCGGACAAATGTTATTAAATGAAGATGCAACTGTAACTTATTGCCATTCAAAGACGGAAAACTTAAATGAATATACAAAACAAGCTGACATACTAATTGTAGCCGTTGGGAAAGCAAAGTTTATAAAAAAGGAAGACGTGAAAAAGGGTGCTGTCGTTGTGGATGTCGGTAATACATTTTTAGAGACTGGTAAAGTAGTAGGTGATGTTGCCTTTGATGAAATGATTGACCATGTCAGTTTTATCACTCCCGTACCAAAGGGAGTAGGGCCTATGACGATTACAATGTTATTAAGTAATACGATCCAAGCAGCAAAACGTTTAAGTTAAAAGGAGACCTTCAATATGAAGCAACAATACTTAACCGTTACCGCACTAACGAAGTATATTAAGAAAAAATTTGATGTTGACCGACACTTAAAAAATGTTTGGTTACAAGGTGAAATATCAAATTTTAATCATCATTCCAGGGGGCATATGTACTTTACGATTAAAGATGAAAATGCCCGTGTTTCAGCTGTGATGTTTGCTTCTTCCAATCGTTCACTGAAATTTAAACCTGAAAACGGTATGAAAGTGCTTGTCCATGGTGATATCAGTGTATACGAGCGAAGTGGTCAATACCAAATATATGTAAGTAATATGGAGCCTGACGGTTTAGGTTCTTTACATTTAGCGTATGAACAGTTAAAAAAGAAATTAAATAGTGAAGGGCTTTTTAATGAGGACTTAAAAAAGCCAATTCCCAAGTTTCCTGAAAAGATCGGAATTGTGACTTCACCGACAGGGGCAGCTGTGCGCGATATAATTACAACGTTAGCCAGACGTTATCCTCACACGAAACGCGTTGTTATACCTGTATCTGTTCAAGGTGAATTTGCCTCAAAGTCAATAGCAGATGGAATTAACGAGGCGAACAATATAGGTGATTTTGACACATTAATAGTAGGGCGTGGTGGTGGCTCAATCGAGGAGCTTTGGGCGTTTAACGAAGAAGTTGTTGCTCGAGCTATTAGCCAGTCTACAATCCCTATTATATCAGCCGTAGGGCATGAAACGGACTTTACAATAAGCGATTTTGTTGCTGATTTGCGTGCACCAACTCCGACAGCGGCTGCAGAATTAGCTGTTCCTTCGTTAGATGAACTACATAAACAAGTGGAAGTGACATCACACCGCTTACAACAACAAATGAAACAAAAGGTAAATACTTTGAATGAGCGTTTGAACTCATTAAGAAATGCTTACGCTTTTAAGTACCCGGTCCACTTAACGAGGCAGAAAGAACAAGATTTAGACCGTATTGTGCTACAATTAAATAAAAATATAAATCAAGCAGTACACATGAAGAAACAAAACTTGAACTCTTCTTATGATCAGTTAGTTGCCCACTCACCTTCGAACTTACTTAAAGAGAAGCGAAATCAAACGTATTACGTTACCGAGAAATTAAATCAGGTTATGGCTAGCAGTCATAAACAAAAACAACATGAGTTTAACACACAAATAGAAAAGTTATCCATTTTAAGCCCGCTTGAAACGATGAAGAGGGTTATTCGATTGCTTATAATGAAAATGATGACATTGTTAAATCGACAAAGGTAGTAGAAACTGGTGGATTGTTGAAGGTGTCATTTGCAGATGGTCAAGTTGTAAGTCAAGTCCAACGTGTTGAGGAAAGGGATGATCGAGATGGAAGATAATAACTTAACTTTTGAACAAGCGATGGAGAAGTTAGAGAAAATTGTAGAACAGTTAGAACAAGGCGATGTCCCGTTAGAACAAGCTATTCAGTATTATAAAGAAGGAATGCAGCTTTCAAAAGTTTGTCATGAGAAATTGAAAAACGTTGAAAATGAAATGACTGAGATTTAAACGAAAACGGTGAGTCTGAGCCATATACAGTGGAGGAAGAGTCATAGTGAACATTTTGTCATTTGAGCAAAAACAACAATCGATCAATGAACAACTAATAAAAAAGACGGAGAACATGAATTTACCAGAGCAATTAAAGTCAGCTGTTATTTATGCTATAAATGCTGGTGGCAAAAGGTTGCGACCAATTTTAATGTTGGCTGCTTATAATGCTTTTTCGGAAAATGAAGAACGTGTATCTGACGTCGTTGTTGCACTTGAATTAATTCATACATACTCTCTAATTCATGATGACTTACCAGCAATGGACGACGATGATTTTAGGCGTGGACAACCAACCATTCATAAACAGTATGATGAAGCAACAGCTATATTAGTTGGTGATGGTTTACTCACTTTGGCTTTTCAAGTCGTTTCTTCGTCTGCTAATTTAGAAGCAGAGGAAAAAGTGTTTACGATAGCAGAACTAAGTAAAGCAAGTGGTTTAGAAGGAATGATCGCTGGGCAATACTTAGACTTAAAAGGTGAAGGTGAACATTTAACTGTTGATGAACTTAGTCTGATTCATCGACATAAAACAGGTGAACTAATCCGTGGATCTGTTAAAATAGGAGCATATTTAGGCGGAGCAACTCCACCTCAAATCGAGGCACTTGATGAATATGCAAGTTATTTAGGTTTAATTTTCCAAGTTCAAGATGACATATTAGATGTTACTGGAAATGAAAAGGAGATCGGTAAGCCTGTCGGTAGTGATGTATCATTAGATAAGAGCACATACCCGAAGCTGTTGGGAATTGATGGAGCTATAGAGAAGCGGGATGATTATATGGAACGTGCTCAAAAGGCTTTACGTGAAGCAAGGGTCGAAAATACTCAGCTAATGGACATTATCGAACTATTTGGTAAACGAAGTTACTAGGCTATTTACAATTGTTAGTGGTAAGCTGATGTGATAAAATAGAATTTACGCAAGGGGTGGTGCAGTATGCTAGTCGGCCCCCCACTTCTGAAGGCGGGCCTAAAAATCCGCCAAAGGGCACATCGATGAAGTTTCTGGTGTTGGCTTGGGGCGCCCAGCCTTGGGTCGATGCTGGGAGTTAAGGTTGGAGGGCGATCCACAATGGCATGTGGGCGTTGACCCTGCTTCCGTGGAGGCCCATTCTTGTGCCTCATTAATCGCACTTAATGAGGTATGAAATGGGGTATGAACCTGCATGATACCGAGGAATTCGCTATCTGCAGCGTAGCCTGCCTTGAGTGGTGTCTAGGGGATTGCAATTCAGTACGTGTTCAATCGTTAGGCCAACGATTAACACGTTAAACGTTGCATGAAATAGATGCTGCAAAAGAGGCTAGGGAGTGGTTAAAGGCTGTCGAGGAAAACTCCTAGACTGTTCCGTTGCGACATTTAAGAGGGATTATAGTGTGGACTAAGTGGTAATCCAGTCTAGCTTTCGGAGACGAAGCTAAGGTCGTTTTAAAGGGGAACCGCCGTAGTGGCAACACACGGTAACGGCCTGGGAAAACCTACTGGACCTAAGCCGCAATTTTTACCTCTTAAATGACCACCTCTTTAGTACATATGATATTAAACAAAGGTTACAATACATTCTGAGGTCATAACATGATCAAAATAATAAAAGAATCCATTAAATTTAGTGTTAGTATAGCCGTTATCACCTTGGTGTTAGCGGCCATTTTTACAATAATATCTAATTCCATTTTAAGCGGTGTTGGATGGGTATTAGGTATGATTATTGTTTTTATAATCGTATTTATTGGTGTATTATCAGATATGATGGGAATTGCTGCAACAGCGGCAAGCGAGACACCCTTTCACTCGATGGCTTCGGAAAAAGTTTATGGAGCTAAAAATTCGATCAGAATTGTGCGTAATGCAGATAAATTTGCTACCTTCTGTAACGATGTAATAGGAGATATCGCAGGTGTCATAAGTGGTACAGCATCAACACTCGTTGTTATTCAATTAGCAACTTCGATTTCAAATGGACAAGCTTCTACATATCAATTTACAATCTCAGTGATCTTCACAGGTGTTGTTGCATCTTTAACTGTAGGTGGAAAAGCGTTGGGGAAATCGATCGCTGTACGAGCTTCAACGGAGTTAGTTCTATTTGCAGGAAAAATAACTACTTTTATCGAAAACAATTTACGTATACGTGTTTTACCATCACATAAAAATAAAAAATAATGAAATTAATTATAAAGGTGAGTGATCCTAAATGGATCTTAAAAACATTAAACATCCATCGGAAATAAAAGACTTATCAGTAGAAGAATTACAACAGTTAAGCGAAGAAATACGTTCGTTTTTGATTGAAAACTTATCAATGACAGGTGGACACTTAGGACCTAATCTTGGTGTAGTAGAATTAACCTTAGCTTTACATCAATCGTTCGATAGTCCAAAGGATAAGTTTTTATGGGATGTAGGACATCAAGCATATGTGCATAAAATGCTTACCGGCCGTACAAAAGACTTTGATACGCTAAGGAAATATCAAGGCTTGTGTGGCTTTCCTAAGATGAACGAAAGTGAACATGATGTATGGGAGACAGGTCATAGTTCTACTTCTTTATCAGCAGCTATGGGAATGGCTATAGCTCGTGATGTTAAAAAAGAAGATAATTATGTTGTACCTATTATAGGTGATGGTGCATTAACAGGTGGTATGGCATTAGAAGCGCTAAATCATATTGGACACGAACAGAAAGATATGATCGTCATCTTAAACGACAACGAGATGTCTATTGCGCCAAATGTCGGTGCTTTACATAACGTATTAGGACGTTTGAGAAGCGGCCAACGTTATAACTGGATTAAAGAAGAGTTAGAAGTGCTATTGAAGAAGATTCCTTCAGTTGGAGGAAAGATTGCTAATACTGCTGAGCGTATTAAAGATAGTATGAAGTATTTAGTTGTACCAGGCATGTTTTTCGAAGAATTAGGCTTTACTTATTATGGCCCAGTTGATGGTCATGACTATGAAGATCTATTTAAATCTATAGACTATGCTAAACGAACTGAAGGGCCGATTCTAATTCATGTATTAACAACGAAAGGTAAAGGTTATCACCCTGCAGAAAACGATAAAGTCGGAACATGGCATGGTGTTGGACCTTACAAGATCGAATCTGGTGAATCGGTTAAGAAAAGTTCAGGTGGTCCGGGATGGAGTAAAGTTGTTAGTGATACATTGATGCAAGTAGCTGATCACGATGAAGAAGTGGTGGCAATTACGCCTGCTATGACCGTTGGTAGTAAACTAGAAGACTTCAAGTCAAAATTCCCTGACCGACTTTTTGATGTAGGTATTGCCGAACAACATGCAACGACTGTCGCCGGTGGCCTTGCAACTCAAGGGATGAAACCATTTTTATCAATATACTCGACTTTCTTACAAAGAGGCTTTGATCAAGTCGTTCATGACGTTTGCCGACAAAACTTAAACGTAGCTTTTGGTATTGATCGTGCAGGGCTAGTTGGCGCAGATGGAGAAACACACCAAGGTGTGTTTGATATTTCATTTTTACGCCATTTACCGAATATGACAATTATGATGCCTAAAGACGCACAAGAATGTCAGGATATGGTTTACACGTCGTTAAATCATCAAGATGGTCCGATTGCGGTTCGCTATCCAAGAGGAAACGCTAAAGATCACCCTGTAGAAGGTCAGTATGAAATGGTGCCAGTTGGAACTTGGGAAGTACTGAAAGAAGGTAATGATCTTGTCATCTTAACTTTTGGTACGATGATTGAAAGAGCAATGGAAGCGGCAGCCAATTTAGAAAAAGAAGATATATCAGTTCGAGTCGTAAATGCTCGTTTTATCAAGCCATTAGATGCTAATATGTTAAGACAAATTTCACAAGAACATTTACCAATTCTCACAGTCGAAGAGCACGCTCTTCAAGGAGGATTCGGTAGTGCCGTTTTAGAATTTTTTGAAGAAGAAAAAGTAGCTTATCCGTTTATTTCTAGAATGGGTATACCTGATCGCTTCATTGAACATGGAAGTGTCGACGATTTATTAGAAGAAGTTGGTTTGACTGCTAAGCATATTCAAAAAGAAGTAAAAGAGATCGTGCCAACAAAAGAGAAAAGGGCTTAAGTATATGAAAAAAGTACGCTTAGATACACTTTTAGTTGAACAAGGCTTTTTTGATTCAAGAGAAAAAGCGAAGCGTTCAATTATGGCTGGTTTAGTTCACACTGATCATGAACGTTTAGATAAGCCAGGAGTTAAAGTTGATCCAACTATTAATATTAAAGTAAAAGGAAAAGCTGTCCCGTACGTTAGTCGGGGCGGCTTGAAGCTTGAGAAAGCGATTAAAAGCTTTAATATTGATTTTTCGGATCGATTAATTATAGACATTGGTTCATCAACAGGTGGTTTTACAGATTGTGCTTTACAGTATGGTGCAAAAGCAAGCTATGCTATTGATGTCGGTTATAACCAACTCGATTGGAAGCTGAGACAAGATGAACGTGTTTATGTTATGGAGCGTACTAACTTCCGCTACGTAACAAAAGATCATTTAGAGTACGGCATTCCGAATATGGCAGTAACAGATGTATCTTTCATATCATTAAAACTTATATTCCCTGTGATTCGTCAGATTGTAAAGCCAAATTCTGATATTGTAGCTTTAATTAAGCCTCAATTCGAAGCAGGAAGAGAACAAGTGGGGAAAAAGGGGATCGTGCGTGATAAGAAAGTACATATCGCAGTTGTTCACGACATTTTATCATTTGTTGAAAATGAAGGTTTTGTTATAGAAGGTCTTGATTATTCACCTATCACTGGTGGTGATGGCAATATTGAGTTTCTATTACATGCTAAATGGTTAGAAAATCAATCAGAGAACCGATTGTCAAAAGAAGAAATACATCAAGTTATTAACAAAGCACACGAAGATTTTCATAAGTAACTGGTCTAATGTTATACACTGAACTAAAAGATGGTGAAAAAATTGAAAAAAACACAACGATTATTAAAAATCCGTGATCTAATTTACAAACACGACATTGAAACACAAGATGAGTTAGTGCAAAAATTTCATGACCTAGGATATGATGTAACACAAGCAACAATTTCGAGAGACATAAAAGAACTTCAATTGGTGAAAGTCCCAACTAATGACGGACACTATAAATACAGTTTACCTGGGGATACAAAAGTTAACCCAACTGAAAAATTGCAGAGAACCCTGTTAGAAAGCTTTGTTTCAATTGATCGTGCTGACCATTTCATAGTTCTAAAAACTGTACCAGGTAATGCACAAGCAGTCGGTGTTTTAATTGATCAATTAGATTGGGAAGATATTATGGGAAGTATATGTGGAGATGACACATGCTTAATTATTTGTCGTACACCGTCACAAAGTGAAGCCATTTATAATGAATTTATGAAAATGCTCTAAGAATATGAGGTGTCTATTGTGTTAGCACAATTATCAATTAAGAATTTTGCAATCATTGATGAAATTTCACTATCTTTTAATGAAGGTTTAACCGTACTAACAGGAGAAACTGGTGCAGGTAAATCGATCATTATTGATGCGATTCAGCTTCTAGCTGGTGCCAGAGCGTCAGTAGAATTTGTTAGACATAATGCTGATCAAGCATCAATTGAAGGGTTGTTTTTTATAGATGACCACCAACACATGGCATATAAAGTGTTAGAACAATTTGAAATACCAATTGATGAAGATGAAGGTAGTGTTGTAATAGAAAGACGTATAACATCAAAAGGAAAAAGCATATGCAAAGTTAATGGTAAACTAATTACGTTAGCAGTCTTAAAAGAATTAGGTGCACAGTTAATTGATATACATAGCCAGCATGAGACACAATCTTTAATGAATCCAGAACGTCATATTGAGCTTTTAGACTTTTTTGATCGTGATGGTCTAGATCAATCGAAAGAACATTACCATGAATTATATACCCATTTACAATCACTAAAAAAGAAATATGAAGAACTATCCAACAACGAGCAAGAAATTGCACAACGTATTGATTTGTTAAAGTTTCAGCATAATGAATTGAATGAAGCCCAATTACAACTTGGTGAAGATGATCAATTAGAAGAAGAGCGAAGTCATCTAATGAATTATGAACGAATCTTTGAAGGGTTAAATGCAACGTATGAGTCATTATCGGCTGAGAATCATGCGATGGATTTCTTAGGACATGCGATGTCTGCCTTAGAACAACTAGAAGACGTAGATAAGGACCTTGAAGAGCTTTCTAAGCAATTAAAAGCGAATTATTATTCTTTAGAAGAGCTGTCGTTTGATTTACGAAATCGTTTAGATCAATTAGAATTTCAACCGAATCGTTTAGAGGAAATTGAAACGAGGTTATTTGAAATTAATCGATTAAAACGAAAATACGGCAAAGATGTTAATGAACTTATGACACATATGGCTCAAATGGAAGAAGAGTTAGAGCAACTCGAAAATAAAGACAGTCATTTACAATCACTTGAATATGAAATAAGAGAAGCGGAAAAAGATGCTTTAACTGAAGCGGAACATTTGCATAAATTAAGAAAAGAAATCTCAGAAAAGCTTATTTCAGCAATTCAACATGAATTACAAGATCTATATTTAGAAAAAGCACAGTTTGACGTGGAATTTAACACTCATAAAGGTGAGGTTAATTGGCGTGATCGTCATGTGAAATTGTTAAAACAAGGTTTAGACGTTATTCAGTTTCTCATTACGACAAATCCTGGTGAACCGATGAAACCACTTCATAAAGTCGCCTCTGGTGGAGAAATTTCGCGTATCATGCTTGCCATAAAGAGCATTTTATCGCAGCATCAAGGTATTACAAGTGTCATTTTTGATGAGGTTGATACGGGTGTGAGTGGTCGTGTAGCCCAAGCTATTGCCCAAAAAATTCACCGTATATCCAACAAGTCTCAAGTGCTTTGCATAACTCACTTGCCTCAAGTGGCAGCAATGGCAGACCATCATTACTTAATTAAAAAGGATGTTTCAAAAAAAGGATACACTAACACAAGTGTACACCCATTATCAGCGACTGAAACTGTTGAAGAGGTCGGGCGCATGATCTCTGGAAATGAAGTAACTGAAACGACAACAAACCATGCAAGAGAATTAATTGAACAGGCAGAAGTGTTGAAAGGTTAAACATACTTATACGTATGTTTAGCCTTTTTTTGATATATGTATTGGGTTTGTTAGTAATTATTTTATATACAATCAAACTTAATCTATTCAAGGAAATGATAAACTTAATTGCATTTACTTTTATCGTTTAAAAAGGGTGAAAAAAGCTCAAATTAACGTTAAAGCTTCAATTATAAAGAGGAATGAGGAGTGTAAGTTGATGAGGCGATCACGAATAACATTAAAAATCATTCTCCTTGTTTCGTTTGTTCTTCCATTCACATTATCATACCATGTAGCTGCTGAAAATTTGCAACCTGTTGAAGAAATAATACCTGGTGGTCAATCCATTGGTGTTAAACTCCACACTTCTGGTGTTGTCGTAGTCGGTTTTAGTCCTCTCTCCACTGATGAGGGTAAAACCTCGCCAGCTGAGGAATCAGGCGTTGAAGTTGGTGATATTATTTTACAACTTAATCAACATAAAATTAACGATATGCAATCCTTTACGAAGTTAATTCAGAAATACGAAACTGAGCAAGAGCCGATTGAATTATTAATTAAAAGAAAAGAGCATATTTTTCCTTTAACGGTAAAGCCACTTGCCGACGAAGGTGAAGATATTTATAAGCTCGGTCTCTTTATACGAGATGCAACTGCTGGCATTGGTACAATGACTTTTTATGATCCAGAATCTAAACGTTATGGAGCATTAGGGCATGTTATTACTGATCAGCAAACAAAGAAGCCATTAGATATATACAATGGTAAAATTGTGCCTTCAAAGATCACCTCGATTAACAAAGGAGAAAGCGGGGCACCAGGTGAGAAGCGAGCGCGCTTCTCGATGGATGATACAAGCTTAGGTACGATCCAAAAAAATTCTGACTATGGTATCTTCGGAAAGCTGGAAGACGACTCATTATTTGTAAATGACCATGTCGGGTTACTACCTGTTGCTAAAGCTCATGAAGTTAAAGAAGGAAAAGCTAAAATTTTAACAGTCGTAGAAGATGATACGATTGAGGAGTTTGAAATTGAAATCGTAAGTAGTGTACCTTCACAAACCCGG
>NZ_AKIF01000075.1 GCF_000269905.1 Alkalibacillus haloalkaliphilus C5 | reverse complement strand
CACCTTGGCCTTTGCTCCCATGACGACCTGGACGGTCTAATGTCGGCGATGGTCACAAATGCAGATTTTAAAAGCTTCAGCACTTTAATTTGCGCCGAGTAACCGCAGGCGCAGGACGTGACCGTTTTTAGCGACCTGGAGTCTACGCATTTTGATTCCGCTAAGTGACTGTTCAACTAAGCTGAAAGGCCAATTGTTCGTACTTTCATTACACCCCAACCCTTTTGTCCCAACCTCTTTGCTTATAGGATTAATGGTGGAAGACGAAACTTCTTAGTGGAATCTCTTGAGCTTCTTCCTGATCATTTACTTCATATTCAATTTGTAAGTAGTCTAAGTCAAACTGATAATTCGCCTCATGCAATGTCACTTTAAAAACGATCGTAGTCGTGCGTTCTGTTAATTTAAAGTCATTAGGACGTTCATAGTCACCTACTATTTCGCGCATGTCTGGGCTAAAGCCGTAAAACAAGTCTGTTTCATTATGTGGGTCAAAAAATAGTTCAATATGAATCGATTCGTCACCACTACTGAGTACCGTGCCGTCATCTTTTATAATGTTAATGTCTTGAACGGTTGGCATTTGATCACCAGTCCACCTTAACTGCTTACCAATATAAACATCATGGTACTCCTCAAACAGACTCGCATGAGCGCCTGTATGAGAGATGTCGAGAAACTCTCCACTTTCACTATTTGCCTCAACAGCGAAATAGCCTGCTGTTCCTGACCCAATCAAAAATGTTGTTAGCAGTAGCCACCTTAATTTGTTCACCTTTGACACCTCGAATTTTAGACTAATGATCTTTTTCTCTATTATACGGTTATTATTTAAATTCTATACATCTAGCAAAAATCCTTCTATTTTCCTAGTACTTTTCCTTTCCAATATGAAAAGATGACGTGAGCAGCCACTCGACTCGTCATATTACGAAAATCAATCGTTGGGTCGATTTCAACGATATCCATCGCCTGTACTTTGTCATGTTGTGTAGCTGTTTCGACAGCTTTCATTAACGAATAACTGTCCATTCCGCCTGGGCCAATCGCTGGACAGCCTGGTGCAAAGGCTTGGTCTAACACATCCATATCGACTGATAGATAAATAAGGTCGACCTTGTTTTCTAGTTTTTGAAGCGCTTGTTGGATGATTTCATCTATTTTGTTCGCCATCACATCTTCCATTGTATAAACGGTTACGCCTTGTTGTTCAGCATAGTCATCGTAGCCTTTCGCATTCGTAAAATCACGAATACCAATTTGGACGATGTGTTCACCTTTTAACACGCCATTTTCAATCGAACGACGGAATGGCGTGCCATTTGTCGGGCCACCATCGTCTAAATTGCGAAGGTCATGGTGGGCATCAAATTGGATGACACCGATTGTACCGTATTTTTCATGGTGAGCTTTAATCGATGGGAAGCTAACGGAATGATCGCCACCTAATACGATTAATTGTTCCGCTTCTTCTTGATCTAGAACAGACTTCGTTGCCTGATAGATTCTATCTTGTGAATCTATAATGTCAGTTGGATGCATGTCAACGTCACCGAAGTCGATCACATTTTCACCTTGAAAGTCGTGACTAATCTCTTTTGAAAATGTCGAATAACTTCCCATCGCTTGGCGGATAGCTCCTGGTGCAAAGGCTGCACCTGAGTGGCTAATAGATGGTTTTGAAAGTGGCGCGCCTATAATGCCATAGCGTTTTGGGGTCCCACCTGGTTCGACAAGCAACTCATTCATTTTCATTGTATATGAATCTTTAAAAATCGCTTTGCCTGCAGGTTTTAAATAATTAGACATGAAGACCACCTCGTGTGTAGAGCTTTTTTCCAGCTTTGAACACGGTGTTCACGTGATTGACGCCATAATGATATGGAATGTATTTATAATTTGGCGCATCCCAAATGACGATGTCTGCTTGGCGCCCTTCTTTAATTTTACCAGCAACATCACCGCGGTTAATTGCGTGAGCAGCATTCGTCGTCACCGCATACCAGATCTCTTCTGGTGTCATGCGCATCTTTAATGCAGCAAGAGACATAATGAGCTGAATGTTTTCAGTAACAGAACTTCCCGGGTTGAAGTCTGTTGAAATCGCAACGGTAGCCCCCGCTTCAATCATGTCCCTTGCACGCGCAAAGTCGCCTTTACCTAAGTAGAAAATCGTCCCTGGTAGTAAGACGCCGATTGTACCTGAGCTCGCTAGTTGTTCAATTCCTTCGTCTGTTGCGACTGCTAAGTGATCACCTGACCGTGCTCCTAACTCTACTGCAAGCTGTGTGCCACCTAAAGGCTCAATTTCATCGGCGTGTAATTTTACATCAAAGCCATACTCCTTCGCTTTGTTTAAATAACGACGCGACTGTTCGACTGTGAACACACCTTTTTCTGTAAAAATATCAACAAATTCAGCTAGGCCATCTTCTTTAATTTGTGGCAACATTGCAGCCATTTCATCGAGTAGTGCATCAGGATGATCTTTATAATCTTCTGTAATCGCATGAGCTCCTAAAAAGGTCGAGACAACTTCAAGTGGATGGTCCTTTCCGACTTGGTTGGCAACGCGGAGCTGCTTCAACTCTGTTTCACGGTCCATTCCGTAACCGCTTTTCGCCTCCACGGTCGTAATGCCGTAGCTTGCCATACGATCAAGGTGGAACATCGCCTTTTTATAAAGATCTTGTTCTGACGTTTCGCGTGTTGCTCTAACAGTTGATAGAATGCCGCCACCTTGTTTTAAAATGTCTAGATACGGAACACCTTGTTGCTTTAGTGCCATTTCGTGCTCACGTGAACCACCAAATACAAGATGCGTATGTGGCTCGACGATACCAGGTGTGACAAGGCGCCCTTCACAATCGACCTTTTCATCTGCAGGCTCGTTTTCTAACTGTGAAGAAGCCGATTTTACTGATTTCCCCGTCTTCAATTAGCACGGCGTAATTTTCATAGACTGTAGATTGCCCATATCTTGACCACGCACTTGGCCGTCGTATTGATCCATCGTTAATAGTTGTCCGATATTGTATAAAAGTGTTGCCATAATAGTTGCCTCCTCATTGTTTTCTCACGTTGGGATTAGGCGAACGCTTAATTAATTAGGCGTTCGCCTGAAAAAATAGAATTTCGCCTAATTATTTTTAATTTCGCTTAAATTTCAGGGATTTCGCCCAATTACTCTCGATTTCGCTTAATTCTCTAAAATTTAAGCGAACTATATTAATCTAGCAACGGAATGTCGACGCCTTTTTCCCGAGCGGTTTCTTCAGCTAGTTCATAGCCCGCATCGACGTGGCGCGCGACTCCCATGCCAGGGTCAGACGTTAAGACACGGTCGAGACGCTCATCCGCATCTTCCGTACCGTCAGCGACGATGACCATACCAGCATGTAACGAATAACCCATGCCAACGCCGCCACCGTGGTGGACCGATACCCAACTTGCACCGTTAACACTATTGATTAATGCATTTAAGATCGGCCAGTCGGCAACAGCGTCACTTCCATCTTTCATCGACTCTGTCTCACGATTTGGTGAAGCGACTGAACCAGCATCTAGATGATCACGCCCGATGACAATCGGTGCGGAAAGCTCACCTGAAGCGACCATGTCGTTAATGATTTTCCCAAAACGAGCGCGCTCACCATATCCTAGCCAGCAAATGCGTGATGGCAAGCCTTGAAAAGCGACTTGTTCACGCGCCATACGAATCCATTTACATAAATGCTCATTATACGAAAACTCGCGTAATAGCACTTCATCAATTTTATAAATATCTTCTGGGTCTCCAGATAACGCCGCCCAACGGAAAGGACCTTTTCCCTCACAAAATTGCGGACGAATAAACGCTGGTACAAAGCCAGGGAAATCAAACGCTTCTGTTAACCCTTCATCGTAAGCTTCCTGACGAATGTTGTTACCGTAATCGAATGTGACAGCACCAGCCTTTTGTAAATCGAGCATCGCTTGGACGTGCTTTTTGATCGATTGACGCGATAACACTAAATATTCATCTGGGTTCGACTCACGTAAGTCCGCTCCTTCTTCTAATGAGTAGCCAGTAGGTAAGTAACCGTTTAACGGGTCGTGTGCAGATGTTTGGTCAGTCACTAAATCTGGCGTTACGCCGCGCTTCACTAATTCAGGTAACACGTCAGCTGCATTTCCTAAAAGTCCGATCGATAATGGCTCACCTTTTGCCTGAGCTTCGCGCGCCATTTCTAATGCTTCATCAAGTGAGTCCGTCATTTTGTGTAAATAACGGTGCTCGATTCTGCGTTTAACTCTCTCTTCGTCTACTTCAATAGCAATCACGACACCGTCATTCATCGTGACAGCTAAAGGTTGGGCACCACCCATACCACCTAGTCCAGCTGTTACAGTGAGCGTTCCTTTAAGCGAACCGTTAAAATGTTGGCGGGCCGCTTCAGCGAATGTTTCATACGTCCCTTGTAAAATGCCTTGTGTACCAATATAGATCCAACTTCCGGCAGTCATTTGGCCATACATCATAAGACCTTTTTTCTCTAACTCGCGGAAGTGCTCCCAATTCGCCCAAGCCGGAACTAAATTAGAGTTAGCCAGCAAAACACGTGGAGCGTCTTTATGCGATTTAAAGACCGCCACTGGCTTACCCGATTGTACGAGTAACGTCTCGTCCTCTTCTAAATCTTTTAACGTTTTAATAATCGCTTCATAACTCTCCCAATTACGTGCGGCTTTACCAATCCCTCCATAGACGACGAGTTCGTCAGGATTTTCAGCCACTTCGGGGTCTAAATTGTTCATGAGCATTCGTAACGCCGCTTCTTGAACCCACCCTTTCGTATTCAGTTCACTCCCTCGTGGTGCACGGATCTTTTTAATTCCTTCTACCATTATGAGTTCCTCCTTTATCAATTTAAGCTAGCAAAAATGCAATAGGTGTAGCGATAATCATTGTTAAAATGACTCTTTCGATATAAATTACAACTAGCCTTGAGATCTTAACCGGAATTTCAGTCGATAAAATACAAGGTATTGAAGCAGAGAAAAATAAAATGGATGATATTGACGTTACACCGATTACAAATTTAGTGACAAAAGACGCTTCAGCTACTAGTAGAGCTGGTAAAAACATCTCTGCAATACCAATGGCTGCAGCCTTAGCTGCTAGCAAAGGTTCTGGGATTTGTAGTAGTGCTGTAAATGGATAAAATATATAACCTAAAATATCAAATGTTGGTGTTAACTCAGCTAAAAGCAACCCGATTAAACCTACTGATAAAATCGATGGTAAAATACTCATAACCATCACTATGCCGTCTTTTAAGTTAATCCATATATTTTTCCCAAGCGATGGTGCTTGTTGTGCTACTTTCACACCTTCTTGCCATGCTTCTTTAAATATGTTTCCTTGCTTTTTCTCTTCAACTAAAGGTTGTTGATTATTGTAATAGGTTTCATCTTCATTACGTAAAGGCCATATGCGTACAGAGATTGCTGTGACAATGAATGTAATTAATAATGCTGTCCAGAAAAATGTATTCCATATATCCATAAACCCTAAAGTACTAGCAACAACAATCATAAAAGTAGCCGATACAGTTGAAAATCCTGTCGCAATAATCATAGCTTCTTTTGCTGTATACTTACCTTCTTTATAAACTCTGTTCGTAATTAATAACGCAATGGAATAACTCCCTGCAAATGATGCGAATGCATCAATAGCCGAACGACCAGGTGTTTTGAATATCGGCCTCATTATTGGTCTTAATAAAACACCGATAAACTCAAGCAATCCGTAACCTACAATAAAGGCTAAGAAAATCGCACCAATCGGAACTAAAACACCTACTGGAATTACTAAACTTTCAAAAAGAAATGGTCCAATGCTCGGATCAAATAGAACTGCCGGACCTATTTCTGTTATTAACATGACAGCAACTACTAGTCCTAAAACTTTCAATAATGAAAATACAGTCGTTACGCCATTTTTGTTCCAGTCTTTTTTGTAAAATGGATAGATAGCACCCGCTAAAATAATAAGTAATGCATAGTATGGGACTAAATCTGGAAACGTTGTCCGAATCCAAGTCACAATATGGTCTAGTGGAATTGTTGATTGATCGCCGATCGTAACTGGAATAAAAAACATAAATAAACCAATACCGCTAAATAACACTAACCTTACAAATGTCATAATACTTAATTTTTGATTCATGAAGATCCCTCCTTACTATGACTATATGCTTATCCATAGGACCTTCATGTTTGTTTCATTAGCTTTGTGATACAGGCTTTACATCCACCTCTTGTAGCCACTCCACTAACGCTTCGATATCTTTTGAAAAGGCTCGGTCATGCTTAATACTCGGTACAACATGTCGTGCTTGTGTGAATAGTTCTCTTGTTGATTGCGCCATTTTTTCAGTGCCTCTAATTTCTACTGCTTGCATGGCGCATATGAGCTCGATTGCAATGACTCGGTGAGCGTTTTGAACGATTTGGCTAGCGTGTCTTGCTCCAATTGTGCCCATACTAACGTGGTCTTCTTGGTTAGCGGATGATGGGATGGAGTCGACCGTTGCTGGGTGTGCTAACGTTTTGTTTTCTGATACGAGTGATGCTGCTGTATATTGCATAATCATCGCACCAGATTGCAAGCCGGGTTTTGGGCTTAAAAATGGCGGCAGATCATTTAATTGTGGGTTAACGAGCCGTTCGATTCGCCGTTCTGACATATTCGCTACTTCAGCCATGCCAATTTTGAGTAAGTCCATTGCAATGGCGATCGGTTGTCCGTGAAAATTACCGCCAGAAAGTACTTCTCCCTCATCTGTAAAAATTAACGGGTTGTCTGTTGCGGCATTGATCTCGACTTCTAACTTTTCTTTAACGTATTTTAACGTTTGCCATGATGCGCCTAACACTTGTGGTATGCACCGTATGGAATAGGCATCTTGCACACGTTTTTCGCCTTGTTTTGTGACGAGTTGGCTATCATGCAAAAGCTCTCTCATTCGTTCAGCTACTTCAATTTGTTCTTTGTGTCCTCGCACTTCATGAATTTTTGCATCAAAAGCACAAATAATACTTTCTAACCCTTCCATCGTCATCGCAGTAATTTGTTCGGATTGTTTTAATGTTTCTTCTGCTTGTAAATACGTTAAAGCTCCTACAGCTGTCATCGCCTGTGTTCCGTTAATGAGGGCTAAACCTTCTTTTGCTTTTAATTGAATCGGGCTAAACCCTTTCTCTCCTAAAACCTCTTGAGCTGGCTTAATCTCACTTCGATGATAGACTTCACCATCACCGAGTAAAACGAGAGCCAAATGAGCAAGTGGTGCTAAGTCTCCGCTTGCTCCAAGAGAACCTTGTGACGGAATGACCGGGGTCATGTCTTTGTTCAACAACTCAACTAACTTTTCAATGACAATCGGCCTTACACCGGAGTAACCTTTTAATAAAGCATTAGCTCGAAGTAACACCATCGCCCGACTGACTTCTTTTGAAAAAGGATCGCCAACACCACAAGCATGTGAGTAAATTAAATTCATTTGTAGTTCATCTAAATCTTGTTCATCGATCTCGACATCACTAAACTTACCAAAGCCTGTATTAATGCCGTAAATAACGTCGTGTTGCTCAACTGCTGTTTCAATCATTTTGCGACTTTCAACTACATGATGAAGTGAAGCTTCTGATATGGTAACGGTTTCTAAACAGTAAACAACACGCTTCAGTTCATTTAACGTTAACGAATGTCCATTAATCTCCAAACGACCACCTCCATTAAACATAAAAAAGGGACTTATCCTTGATTACATTCAAGAATAAGCCCCCTAATATCTCATTACTCATGGGCATTTCGTTATATGTGATTAATTCCTAAACCTGCTGTCTCATGCTCGAGTCCACGAATTGGTGCACCAATGGTTCCATAAAGCGCAACAGCAATCCATTCACCTTCTTGTTCGTCTTCGTAAGGTTTCCCTCGAACGACAGCAAATCGCAAGCCAACTGTACGCATCACATCTCCAAGTTGCACTTGACCTCTCGTCACACCTTGCACCGCTTCTAAAATGGCATGATAAAGCGCATGCATCTCACGGTATATTCCTTCTTGGATCATGTGGTTACGCTTAGCTGCTGTCTCAATGGCTGATACAACTTTTTGCAAATCCATTGATCCAGTTTTGCCTAAACAATATTGAAATGTTGTTTCGTTCATCTCGGACTTTAACCCTTCGATCTCATCACTACTAGCTAATACTAACTGAAGGGCACACTTTCCAATTCCGATACTTTGTTGGCTAGTCATATTAACACCACAATTCTCATCACTAATCAAAATTGTAAAATAATTTTGAAAAAGTGTCAATATCGTTCACTATGATTGTATGCCCTTCATATTGAGTTATGCCTTTCGGTTAGACGTTGGGTCCCAAGGGAAGTCTGCGCCGAATTTTTCAGCCAATGTTTTCGATTCTTCACGGCGCTTCTTACGATAGTCCGCACGCTCTTGCGCTCCTTCGTGTAACCACTTTTCTTCCTCTGATTCAGGATACACTGAAGGTACTTGAGTTGGTTTGCCGTTTTCGTCAATTGCAACCATCGTTAAGAAAGCTGTCGTGCAGACATGACGTTCACCAGTCAGTAGGTTTTCTGTTATTGCTTTAACGAACACTTCCATCGATGTATTGTGCGTCCACGTAACGAACGCTTCCAAGCAAATTGTACTTCCTTCTTGTACTGGTGCTAAAAAGTCCACCGAATCCGTTGAGGCTGTTACAACTGGTGTTCGTGCATGACGTGTTGAGGCGATCGCTGCTACATCGTCCATATAAGCCATTAATTTACCACCGAATAACGTCCCATGACTATTCGTATCTGGTGGTAATACGTGTGAGTTTTTTACTGTTAATGAATGAATACACGGTTTTGATTCCATCGTGTCACCTTACCTTTTAAGTCTTTATTAAGTTAAGACTACTTACTTAACATTAATCTTTGTTTATTACGAACTTAGTATACCACCTCAAGTGCTTGAATACATAAAGAAATACTCAAAGAAAAAGGCTTACTGGCAAACGCCAGTAAGCTTTATATTAATCATCTTTCTTTTTAATTCCTTGCTCCTCGGCAAGTTTTTTGGCTACTTTAACTGAATCCCATACTGGTGGGAGCAATAAGAGTGACACTGGTACGGCTGTTACAACGATAAAGTTTTGTAACAAACCGATACTATCACCGCTACCTTCACCAATTGCGATTAGCGCAATGGCAATAGCACCAAAAAGAAGTGCCCAGAATACACGGACATAAGTGCTCGGTTCATCATTACCTGTTACGGCAACTGCTGATGCGTATGACATCGAGTCTGTTGTTGTAGCAACGAAAATAATCGTTACAATTAAGAAACCAAATGCTAATAACGTTCCTAATGGCAACTGCTCTAAAATGGATGCAACCGCAGCTTCTTGTCCGACATCGGCCAGCGGAACAGATATACTCTCTGGGTTTTGAATTTCTAACCAAACTCCTGTACCACCAATTGTCGCAAACCAGAAGTTACTTACAATCGGAGCCATAATAGCTACAGCTACGACAAGCTCACGAATAGTACGTCCTCTTGAAATACGACTAATGAAGATCGCCATCATCGGTCCGAAACCAATAAACCAACCCCAGAAGAAGACGGTCCACCATGCTAACCAGACTTCATCGCCACGCGTTAAGCTCATCATTAAATAATTTTGTAATTGGAAAGCTTCTGCGGCAACGAATGCATCTAAAATGAACATCGTCGGACCAACGATTAAAATAATGATCATTAAAACAACAGCAAAGCTAACATTAAATCGACTTAATATCTGAATACCACGATCAACACCTGTAATCGCAGAGATCGTTGCAATCGTAACTAAAATAACGATAAATGATATTTGTGTAAACAATGTACTAGGAATTCCAAATATGTCTTCAAATGCGTAGGCTGCTTGTAATCCTAAAAATCCGATTGCACCAATTGTACCTGCAGCTACCGCAATAATGGATGTTACGTCTGCTAGTACACCCCAAACGTTAAAGCGTTTGAACACTTTATCACCTAATAATGGATAAAGCATCGTTCTTGGCTTTAACGGCATACCTTTATGGTAGTGAGCATACATAATCACAATCGTTGCGACTGTACCTAATACAGCCCAAGCTGAGAATCCCCAGTGGAAGAATGCTTGTGACAATCCTGGCACAACACGTTCCCATTCACTCATTCCATCTGAATTAAACAGAGGAGGTGTATCCAAATAGTGTTGGATTGGTTCACTTGCTGCCCAAAACACACCACCTGCTGCTAATAACGTCGTTAAAATCATTGCCACCCAACGGAAGTTACCGTATTGTGGCTCTTCTTTATTACCTAAACGAACACGTCCATAACGTGAAAACATTAAAATCAAACTGACAATCAATGTTGCAAGCATTAATAATTGCCAAAATAAACCGAAGTACCTAGCTGAAAAGTCGAACGATGCACTGACAGCCTCAGATGCGAAATCTGGTGTGAAGAAGGCTAATAATAAGAATAAGAGCAAGAACCCTCCACTAATCGCAAACGGGCCCCATTGTGTGCCTGTTCCTAAATACTCCTCGGTATAATACTTTTTCTTCATCCTTTTCCTCCTGTAAAATGCTGTTATATAATTGCCCGGTTTATGTTTACCTCCAGCTCCTCTCCGCTTATAAGGTTTTCGCACAATTAAAATTAAATTGTAGTTTAAAAAGACATATTTCGTCAAAAATTTTGTTTACCTAGAAAGTGCTAAAATTTAGCGAATTTTAAAGCCATTTTACGCTGACCTAATATAGGTAAAGTTATTTACCTTCTAATCATGTTATTTGCTACTTTTTAAAAATTATTATAGTTGGTATTGGGAAAGTCGATTATTTGAAATAAATAGCGGGTTTTGCTTAAACTATAGAAGGAGATTGTAAAAAGGAGATTTTCATAATGACACAACGACAAGAAGCTTTTCGGTTAAAAGAGGAAAGAAAATTTTCTGAAGCACAGCCTATATTTGCAGAATTAACGCAAAGTCATTCAGACGATCATCACATTTTGATAGCGGCTGCTTATGTCCATGAGCAAATGGAAATGTTTCCCCAGGCTATAACGTTTTATCAACAAGCATTAGATTTTGAGTTAAATGAAGAGGAACGTAAGGAAGTTTTACTTCGCCTTGGGATTAGTTATCGTGCTGTAGGGTTGTATGATAAAGCGAAAGAAACGTTAGAGGTTGGTATGAGTGAATATCCGAGCTATAATCCAATGTATGTTTATTTTGCGTTTACGTTGTACAATTTAGGTGATTATGATTTGGCGATGGAGATTATGGCACAAAAGTTGCTAGAAACAACGAATGATGATGATTTAGTTAAGCAACAGCAGCTTATTGAGTTTTATGCTAGTAGTTTAGATGAGACGTTTAACTAATTTAGGTTAAGACAGAACTAAGTGTTAATACACAAAACCCGACCGAAATCATAATCTGAATTCGTTCGGGTTTATCTTGTATCACCGCTACATCAAAATGCTTCGCTTTTACCCGCAGGGCACAAGGGCAACATCTGCTCAAGCTTCCTACGGTCACTTGTCGCAGTGTTTTCTATGCAGGGGCGGCTGTGAGCCAAGCTACTACTTCGAGTAACTTCCTTGCGCTTTGCACCGAGGAAGCCTGCTTCGAAGCTTAGCTAGAAGACGCAGGTGCATCCCGGGGTCTCACCCAGGCCTTTGCTCCCACAGGAGTCTACGCATTTTGATTCCGCTAAGCGACTGCTCTATGCTTAATTAAGCTGATTGGCTAACTCCTCGTGTTTCATTACACTGCAAATCTTTTGTCCCAACCTCTATTTACAAAGAAACATTTAATTTAGCTTTTAATTTTTCTAACATATCCTCACTCATTCGGTCGATATCGTAATCGATTGAGAAGCCCCATTCTTCTTTTGCTTTGGATGCATCTATTGAGTTTGGCCAGCTGTCGGCAATTTGTTGTCTTACTGGGTCTACTTCGTAATCAAGTGTAAACTCAGGAATATGCTTTTGGATCGCTTGCTCGAAATGCTCAGGTGCAGCACTTATTGCTGTAACGTTATATGCATTACGATTTACAAGCTTAGAAGGGTCAGCTTCCATTAAATCGATGATCGCTTTAACTGCATCTGGCATATACATCATATCCATATGTGTACCTTGTCCAATGTAAGATGTATATTGTTTATTTTTTAACGCTTCGTAATAGACTTCGACCGCATAGTCTGTTGTTCCACCGCCTGGTTCAGTCACATACGAGATTAAGCCTGGGAAGCGTACACCACGTGTATCAACGCCGAAACGTTGGAAGTAATAATCTGATAAAAGTTCACCAGCTACTTTATTAACACCGTACATCGTTGTTGGGCGTTGGATCGTAAGCTGTGGTGTTAAATCTTTAGGTGTTGTTGGTCCAAACGCGCCGATTGAACTTGGTGTAAAGAACTTGGCATCTAGTTCGCGTGCGACTTCTAGTGCATTCATAAGGCCATTCATATTTAAATTCCAAGCTAATTGTGGGTTACTTTCAGCTTTAGCTGACAGTAACGCAGCTAAATGAATAACTGTATCAACTTGGTATTTGTTGGCAATATCATGCATTTCTTTACCTTGCATGACATCCAAAGTTTCAAAAGGGCCTTCCGTTACAACTGGGCTATCAGCTTCACGAATGTCTGTTGCAATAACATTGTCTGTACCATACTGATTACGCAAAGCCATTGTTAGCTCTGAACCGATTTGGCCAAGTGAGCCGGTTACTAAAATCTTCTTCATCGTAATAGTTCCTCCTATCCCCTCGTAAGCTTTTAGATAACGTCCATTTCTTTACCGACTTTCTCATAAATCTTAATAGCGTCATCTAACATCTCTTTTGTATGTGCTGCTGTTGGCATATTTCTAACACGACCCGTACCACGTGGAACAGTTGGGAAAACGATCGCTTTAGCATAGACACCTTCTTCATTAAGGCGCTTACTTAACTGTTGTGTAGTTTTCTCATCACCAATAATACAAGGTGTAATTGGCGTTTCACTCTCACCAATGTTAAATCCTAAACCTTTTAAACCTTCTTTTAAGTAGTTACCATTTTCCCACATCTTATCGTACAGCTCAGTTGACTCAATTAGTAGGTCAATGGCTTTTGTAGCTGCTGTTACATCTGCAGGTGATAATGAAGTTGAGAATAAGAAAGGTCTTGAGCGCACTTTTAACCAATCGACTAATTCTTGTTTACCTGCTACATAACCACCGACAACGCCGATTGCTTTAGATAATGTACCCATTTGGAAGTCAATTTTGTCTTGAAGTCCGAAATGCTTAACTGTACCAGCACCTTTACCTAAAACACCTGAACCGTGGGCATCATCTACGTAAGTAATTAAGTCGAATTCTTCAGCAATCTCAACAATTTCAGGTAACTTGGCAATGTCACCGTCCATTGAGAATACACCATCTGTAATAACCATTACTTTGTTGTACTGACCAGATTCTGTTGCCTCTTTTGCTTTTTGGCGAAGGTCTTCCATGTCATTGTGACCGTAAGGAATAATTTTCGCCTTAGATAAACGGCAACCATCAATAATTGATGCGTGGTTTAATGAATCCGATAAAATAGCATCATTTTTATCCATTACCGCTGAGACTGCCAAG
>NZ_AKIF01000074.1 GCF_000269905.1 Alkalibacillus haloalkaliphilus C5 | reverse complement strand
ATCTTTATCTTTGACATAGTGTTGAGTTTGACTTGATAAAGTAAAGTAATAGAGGTAGTCATCCGTAAAACCGAATTCAATAGGTAATAAAATTGGATGACCACCAATTCTATGGTCTATTTTATCTGTTTGTTTGAACCGTATATTTGTTTTAGTTAGAATAGCACCTTTATCGTAATCCATTAGTACATCACCAATTCTCCATTTTCATCCTTATAAATAAAATACTTTTCATTTTTAACTTTATCACCGAAATCCCATAAATCTCTATAATTCTCTTCACTAAGTTCTGTTTCATGTTTATTATAAACAAAAACATTTCCATTAATCTCTTCAATTTTTTCAACGCTAAAATCGTAGTCTTTATAAACTTCATATAAATCAGCTAATGGTTCATAATACTCTCTAATTTTTTCAACCTTAATTTCTGGATTTAGTCTGTTTTTTGCTTCAGCTTCTAGCTCGCCCCAAGGTTTTTCAGAGTGAGTTAAGTTTACTAATTGATCACTTGATTGTGAGCCATAAATTGAATTAACAATCTCTAATATTTTTGTTGTTTCTTCATCAAATTCAGGTGTGTCGAATGCTCTAGATCGTGGTACAAATTGGTTGTGACGGTATTCAACAAACATATTATTGACTACAGGGCCGTTTGCCCAAGCTTCTATTCTGTCATTAAACAATTTCTCACCAGTAACAGCTAATTTCATTGCTTGAGCATAGTATAGCAATTTTTGTAGTTTTAAATGTCCGTCAAGTGTTTCACTAGCTGCACCACTGTTAAAGTCAATAAACCACTTACTGACTTGCCTAACGTTGTAGGTCATTTTGATTCCTCCCTGCCAGAAAATCGTAGATTAGACTTTCTGTCACTTTCATCTTATTACATTTATTCTAAAAAAGAAACAGGTTTGCTTCAATTTCCCTTGACAATTTAAGATAAATATATTAAATGCCGAAATAATACTATTACCTCTAATTTATTATGTCAATAATAATTCATAAATTTTCCTCTGGGTTCTTTTTAGACATTGTAATAATGTTTCTTTTGTAATAACTCCTCTTGAACATTATCATTAAACACATTTTAAACACATAAATAATAAAAAATACTGATATATCAACTTTTAGTCAGGGATATTAACCCCCTTCGAGGGCGTTTTGAGTATTATATTGTATAAGGATGAACATGACATGTTTATGGTGGAGAAAAATGTTAAAAATGATTGGTTTTAATTTTCTTTTACACTTTTTTTACACTGATTTCCTGAATTTTGCACTTTAAAAAGCTAAAAACAGCCGTAAACCCTTGATAGTATTGGGGTGGAGGCTGTTCCTTTTTGCGCGAACATGTAGCGAATTTTACTGTTTTTTTGTGCTTGCTAAAATTTGTTTTAATTTCTCCTTGAGATCGAATTTGTTTAGAAAAATCGATAGCAAAATGATCGCCTAACGTTTGAAGTACCTTATCATAATAATCGAATAAGTAATAGTTTTGTTTCATATGTGTACACTCTGCTTTTGATAAACTCTCTAGTAATTTATAATCCATCTTTACTTTGATGATTCTTACGATGAATAAAAACAAAATAAAAAAACCTTTAACTTGTTAAGTCCCAACAGATTAAAACTCAATTACTGAAAAAGTAACTGCAAAACTACGGAGATTAACCAAGTAAAACGTCTTGAATTACATGAGATTCTAGAATATATTTTACAACCTTCATCAAACTCCTAAGATAATTTCGGGAGTTTTTTCTTGCTAAAGAAACGAAAAGCATATATAATACAACTATATTGTGTAACAAGATACTGGATCTTGTTTTTTAAAAACTTTAGTAACTTGCAATACAAGGTAGGTGAGGAGATGGCGATCAGAAGTCAATTATTGAAAGGAATATTAGAGGGGTGTATTTTGGCTATTATTTCCAAGGAGACCGTTTATGGATATGAATTGGCCATGAAATTACAAGACCATGCTTTAGATGTCAGTGAAGGCTCCATTTATCCCATATTACTACGGCTGCAAAAAGAAAAACTCATTCAAGGAGAAATGAGAAAATCACCTAGTGGGCCCAATCGTAAGTATTACACATTGACAGACGCAGGAGAAGAGTCATTGGAGACTTTTCGAAAAAATTGGGAATATCTAAAAAAACCAGTTGATCAATTATTGGACGAGGAGGATGTGTAAATGGAAAGTTTAATTGTAGAGAATAATGAAAAAAGAAGGCTGCTGAACAAAGAAAATAAGAAAATATATGAAGATATGCTGATGTATGTTCGTTTATCTTATAACAAGTCGGTGGCAGAAACAGAAGAAGTATTAATGGAATTACTGGATCACTTGTTAATATTACAACAGGAGGGTAGAGTTGCTTCTGAGTTGTTTGGTGATAACCCGAAACAGTATGCCAATGAAATCGTTGGTGAATTACCACAAAAAATGCTATCAAAGAAGATGATAATGCAGTTTTTCATGGGAGTGTTTTACTTTCTAGGTGTTGCAATATTTCTAAATGGTTTAGTTAGTACCGTTTGTCATTATGGATTTGGTCTACCAGAATCTAATCAAACCTATTATGTAGGAACATTAGCTATTAATACATTATTATCATTGGGGATTGCGTTTATCCTTGTTTATGCCGTTATTCGATACATTTGTTGGGCTTGTTTTAAGGATGTAACAAAGATCTTTGAGTTATTATTTACCGGTATAGTATTTGGTGCTTTGCCATTCGGTATTTTTCTAGCACTATTCTACTTTATGCCTTCTTTCGGACCGCCCATAACGATCGAGTTATACTGGCTCATTTTAATCGGTATTTGTTTCTATCTGTTAGGGAGCCTTTTTAAGAGAAAAGCTTAAACAAATAAACACCTAGAGATGGCTCTAGGTGTTTGTTGTTTTTATTTACCAATATACTTAGTTACTGTTCCTATCATTTGGAGTGGTTATGTTATTGGTAAGAAGTTGTGCAAAATAAAAATCAAACAATATAAAAGTAAGAAAATCATTTAAAAATATGATTTTGAGAGAAGTAGTTGGTTTTCATATTGTTGGCATATTGTCGCTAGGGGTATCACTAGTGGTTAATATATTTATGATAGCATTTAGAAAAGATAAAAGGGCAGTACATGATATTATTGGTGGTACGTATGTCAGCTATAGTCATGTTAAAAACTTTGATTTTCAGGAACTAAGAGAAATTGGAGAAGGGGCAATGTAAGACAGTTTGTCAATTTAAGTGCAACAGTTCTTCATGAAAAGCCTCGTATGTTGATTTCCAGTTCAGGCATGTTTTAATCTATGATTGATTAAGTCTAGAGCTTTTTTAAAATCTGATTTATCAATCTTAGCTAAATCTGTTTTCTTAGGGAAAAACTCTCTTATCAAGCCATTGGCATTTTCATTACTGCCACGCTGCGTAGGGTGATTGTCAAAATCAGAACATCATAAAACTTTGCTAATAAACGTTGTCTAAGATTAACTGGATTGCTCATCTTTATCACCACATATAACGTATTTTCTAGCATTAAATGAACAATCTACTACTAGTATAACAGATACTCAGATAAAATTTT
This sequence comes from Alkalibacillus haloalkaliphilus C5, assembly GCF_000269905.1. Lineage (GTDB taxonomy): Bacteria > Bacillota > Bacilli > Bacillales > Alkalibacillaceae > Alkalibacillus > Alkalibacillus haloalkaliphilus_A. The sequence goes on along the minus strand of NZ_AKIF01000074.1, from coordinate 10,269 downwards.
GTTATTACATGAATCAATTTAAGAAGTGATTTTAAACAAACTTAAAATATTTGTTCGGAATACTCGTATTAATAAATCTGATAAAAATACGAACGCCAGCACCATTACCTTTATGAATAATTCACCTTTTCATTTTACATCATTAATCAAAAATAGAAAACAATTTGAATTATCACAAAATAGATATTACCATTCTATTGAACAAAAAACATCAAACTATTACCTTAAAGGTAAAAAATGGGAGGACCTCTTGTAAAAAACAAAAAGAATTTATTTTCAGTCGTTGTGATTTGTTTTATTTTAATCTTTGCTTCGCTTCGAACTTTTAATGTTCTTAACTTTCCCCTGTCATCAACAATGAATGCAAGCCCAATCGGTTGTGCTCCTTTAAGTTTAGACCCATTAAGTTCTGAAATGGATTATGAATTTGAAAAGTATAGTGATGATATAACAATACAATGTGCAAGGGCAGATGATACTTGGAGAAATTTAAGATCGGCTGCCACTTTAACTAATAGTACTAGTAGAGTTAATAACTACAATAAATCAGGAGGACAAAATCAAGCATGGTACGATTTTCAGAGAATGCCAGGCAACCAACAACAAGTTGGAAATGGTAAATATATAAAGGCATACGAAGAGAAAACAGTAACTTATTATAGGTCTACAACCCGACTATTGGACTTTAAGCTATCCATATTCCACTGAAACAGATAAGATAAGATTTTTACCAATTCAATAAAATTTTGTGTACCAAATGGAAGTATTGAGTGAAGCTTTTAAGCGTTTTTACTTAATTATAATACAGTAATGAGGGATAATTATTGAATATGAACTGGAAGAGTACTGATTTAAATAACGAGTGGTATTGTTAGGTATGTTTTCGAATCCTCTTCACATTAATCAAATAAGTAAGGATTTGAGCCTTTATTCGAATGAATTGTTATTAAAATTTTGCAAACAAAAATCACATAAACTGCATTACTGGAGGATAATTGGCGCTGAATATCCTGATGGAGATGATTTTCTTGCTCTCTTTGAGCAAAAAGACCCATATCCCTTTGAATATGAACTAACGGAAGAACCTAATCAAGATCATATTATAGCGTGTTCTAGTTTTTCAACTGAACACAACTTAATCACAAAGGTTCATGGATATGGATTCAGTAAAAACAGTGGGGAGTATTTATCTTCTATTGTACTAGAGGTTGAACATATGTATATAATGATTTATGCAGGGCAAGTTTTACAAATTAAAGTTACTGAACAGGAGCCCAGAATGTTAAATGATGATTTACTTTTTTCATCACTTAATTGAAAATTTGTTCCTGAAAATTAAATTTATTTGTCTAACTGTCGACGGAATGGGCATTTGAGTTTGGTTGCTTTTCCTTGATGTCGGTTGGGCTAATGGAGGATATACAATCACACTTAATAACCTATTTACTTGTTTGAATTTACAGTAAGAATAGCATTTAAGGAGTCAAAACTTAAAAGAATTTAAAGATATCAATGAAGAGTTTACTAAAATAGAAAAGCATTCAAAAAGTATGATTTTCAAAATGAATTAATTTATCTTTCTAACAATTTATAAAAATACAATATTGTAACAACGTTATAAGGGATGAAAATGACACTGCTTTACTTAAGAAAGATATAGCAATATGGTTATTTCTTCAACGGGGGAGTATGTCCAGTAAGAAGGAAAAACAACAGATCCACTTATTGCGCAGTACAACGATACTACTATTCAATAGGGAAAGATGGCAGTTTTTAAATAGAAAACATTACTGGAAAGGCGAAAAAATAACAGCGCCGTACTTCGTGTACATGTTCCTAAGAACTGACCTATTCACGGTAACCCTGACATCAAGTAATGGAAACTCGTGCCACGTGGAAAATATCGCGTTGCTGGAATTAATAGATGATTACAGGAAAGAGTTCATTTGTGTGAGCTCTTTTTATTATAGACTTAAATAGAAGTTATAAAGGTTTATCTGCAGCAAAGACAAATACTACGCAACAATAATATTTAAGCTAACTCACTATCATTAGAAATCAAAAGTAGAAAGTATTAAGGTAAATAATCGAACATAAAAATTCTTTTTTTATAAAACTGTTCAACTGTTAAATCTATCTGTCTAAGACTTATTTCATCCAACTCTTTGTAAAAGAGTGAAAAAGCATCCTCAACGTATTTGTACAAACTTAAACCATTTATTCCTTCCGCTGTCCTGTGGTACAATACCCAATTATATAAACATGGTAAAAAGGAACAACTATTTTTCAATTTACTAATGAACACTATTCGTGTGGGGTTAATTGATCATAAATAAAATATCCAAAAAATTCGTTATGCATTTATTTTACTTAAAATTAATGCATAATAAATTTTAAGCAAAATAACTTTCCACTAGATCACCTATCGTATTCTCAAATGTACCCCTTATTCAAAATTCAGTATTATTGCAACCCTTTATTATGCTTACCTCTTAGTGTTCTACCACTAGTCTTCCATCTCGAAATACTTTGCTTACATTTTGAACATCCTCAATCTGTTGTAATGGATGGCCATCGATGACAATTAAATCAGCAGCTCTTCCAGGTTCAATAACGCCTATTTCATCGCTCTGTAAAGCGTCGGCTGCACGACTCGTTGCTGCTTGCAAGGCTTCTTGAGGACTTAGTCCGCTTTTAACAAGCAGTTCAAGTTCCTGATACATACTTGGACCAAAGAAAACGCCAGGCATGCCCGCGTCCGTCCCTACTACAAATTGCCCATCAGCAAGGTGGAACTCTTCGGCCCGTTCTAAAAGCAATTGCTGATATTCTGGTTCGGCGTTTATCGTTTCGACTGTTAGTGTTGGTGTTAGCAACATATCTCCTTCAATGATTGTTTCCAGTAGCTCTTCTGGCCACCCGTTTAATACGACGCCTCTTCCTAAATGCTCCAAGCCGTCAACGCCTGCCTCAATTAATTCCTCCAAATCCTTTAATGCACCCCAATGGCCTGTAACTGGGATATTGTGTATATTTGCTTCGGTAACAATTGCTTGAAGCACATCAGTAGCGATTGGTTCTAATGGATACTCTGAGAGTCCTCTCTCTTGAACGACCTTGATAAGGTCTACTCCCTCATCGCCGCTAACCATCTCTTGGACATTGTCTCGTGCTTCTTTGGGTGTGTCCGGAAAAAGGACGACCTCTGAGTCTGGGTCTGTTCCTATCGTGGCGATTGGATGCCCTTCCAATGTAGTAAATAATGAACCTGAAGTGAACAGGCGCGGCCCTTCGAGTTCCCCATCCTGAATTAACTGACGGAATTCCATTATCCACTCATGCTCATCTCCAACACTGCGTACGGTTGTAATACCGTGTTCCAATAAACTTTTTCTTTTGTCTGGAGTAAAACGTATAAAATCAGAAACCAAACCAATAATCCCGAATGGGCCTAACTCTTGGCCTAATTCCATTTCCTTCATTCCTAAGTGTACATGCAAGTCGATTAAACCAGGCATTAGCGTATGTCCGTTCAAATCCATGACCGTTGCGGATGCAGGAATATCAACTTCATCATCCCTACCAACGTCAATGATTATCCCGTCCTGAATTAACACAGTGCTCTTTTCATGGGCTTCCAACTCTTCATCGACTAAAACCGTAGCATTGGTCAGAGCAAGATAACCCTCTTGCTTTTCTCCGGCCGTATAGAGCGTACTATAATAATAGATTATACTGCCGGTTACGACTATAATAACGAATAGAAGGCTATACAAGACAAAACGCTTGAAAAATCTCCAAAAAGAACGGCCTCGACTTTTATTTTCTTTCCCTAACGTGACTGTTGCATCATTTACTTTACGCATTAATCCTTCCTCCGTTCAATCAAATAACGCCAACTCCCATAAAGAACACGCCAATTACCATCATCAGCACAGAAGGCAATGTGAGGGAGGTGGTGAGACTGAAAAGTGATTGTGTTATGAATTTACTTAACTATTTTTGTCACCATATTAACTAAATCATTTTTGTATTCTTCTAAGTCAAATCCTTCTCCATTTACAAGCATTCTTTCAGCAATTGCGCCTTGTATCATAGTAGAAAGGCTCTTTGGATTGAATTCGGAAAACTCATTTGTCTTTTGTCCATTATGTAAAATCTCTTGCAAATACACATATAATGGTTCTTCTTCCTCAACCGGTAACTTATAATAAGAAATATTATCTTCCGTACGTACATTAAAAACAATCTCAATCAGTGCAATATTATTAACCCTATGTGTTCCTTGATAAGCTAAAGAAGCTTCAATGAAAGTAATTAGTTGGTCATAGGCAGATTCTTCTTTTGATACTCTTCCTTTAATATAATCAAATTGTGTATTTAATAAATAAACTAACGTGTTATTCAACACATCTTCCTTATCTTCAAAATGATAGGAAATTAATCCAGTACTAACCTTAGCCATTTTTGCAATTTTAGCCAAGCTTATATTTACGTAGCCGATTTCATTAAGTACATCCACCGTAGCTTTTATGATTTGCTCTCTTCTTGCTTCCGCTATAAAAGATGGTTGATCCACCATAATAGTTCCTCCATTATCTTAATCTTATTTTTCCCAGCTTATCAATCATCACATTAGCCGACGATAAAAAGCACCAATAAATTTACTTTGATAGTTTTCAATAAACATTGATGAAACAGTATGAAAGTTATTGTTCTGCACATTTACGGCATAGCTCATGAGATTGTGTTAATTCATGGTAGGTTCGGTTCCAGTCACTCGTTTCACGCTTTGATTAAACTTTGATTAATCAATATTTATTTTGGTTAATCAACCAAAAAATATCATCTAATAACTCCCCTGTCAAGTTAAATAAGTTTTTCTATATAAATCAACACCTTGAATTTTTCAAATTTATCAATTGGTTAATTAAAACGCAAAGGATATTACCATAATTTAATAAAATCCTTTGCGTTTAGTTTGAAAAATAAGCATTGATTTATCATAGAGAAGGATTAGTTAGACTGGCTTTTTTCTAATAAACTCTTTATATCAATGATGGAATACCGATTTTGAAGCCCAAAGACATTACTTATTCGCTGTATAATATTATGTATAAATGTTATTTATATACTATAAAGTGGTGTGTAAATCATGCCACTGTAGCTGAATTTTTATTTTTCTATTTTAATTATTAATAATAATATTTCATCGAAGCTTTTATAGAAAATTAGCTTAAAAGTTAATGTAGTATTATTTATTATATTCTTTCTGGTAGTAATGTTAGGGATTGGATTGCTAGTTAGTGTAGTTTTGAGGAAGGTAATTTTAAGTATATGTTGTGAGGTGATACTAATGAAACAAGCGAATTAAGAAATAGTTAATTGGATGAGTTTAGAGAAACTCAAATATCCTACTCAAATGTGCCCTCTTAATACTAGAAACTATATAAAAATGATAGGAAGTACGTTCTAGAAGAATATTGGAAAAATAAAAAATCGGAGTAGAAATCTACTCCGAAAAAAGTCTAAACTTTTTGAGATCACCACATCCGGTTTAGTGTTTCTTTTCTACATAGGTTGTTTAACTAGATATCCTCCTATAAGATATCCTAAAGTGCTTCACTAATCACTTTTCGGTAGTAAATGACAGATAACATACCAAAAACCGAGTAAAGAACTGTGTATAACCCCATGACAATAAGCATTGGTGTCCAAACTTCGGAACCGAAGAAGAACCAGCCCGATTGAACAGCAAAGTAACTGTGTAGTAGCCCTACTGCAAGTGGGATTCCAAAGTTGAATAATTGCTTTATTTGAATTCCTTTTAATAAATCATTTTGAGTAAAGCCTAGTTTTCTTAAAATGGTGTAGCTTGTTTTTTCACTGTCACTTTCATCCATTTGTTTGAAATAAAGAACACAGCCTGATGTGACAAGGAATGTCAATCCTAAGAATGCGACGATAAACATGGTAAGTCCCATATTCATTTTTTGATTTTGGCTATATTGAAATTGTGAGGCATTTCCTAGCCACTCATCTATATTATGGTTTAAGAATAGGCTGTTGGCTTGTTCTAAATCTTCTTCTGCGACATCAATTCCAGTGAACAATAATGATTCTCTTTGATAGTTAGGGTCTAAATCCTCTCTAAGCTCTTGGTAGGTTGAGTCATTAACAACAGCTATTGGCATTCCACCGCCATTGGAAAAGTAAGCTGAAACGAGATATTCTCTGTTTAAACCTGTATGCTGTAATTCATACTGATCATTTTGTCCAGTTAAAATGACTTTTCCAGAATCTTTAATCGTCATAAAACGCATCATAAGGTCCGAATAGCCAGTCAACAATGTCTCATCTTCCTCAACATCAATATGTTCAAAATTTGCATCACTGACAAGAGGTAATGGTAATTCACTTGGGTCCATCGTAATAGAAGGGTCTTCATCCATCTCAAGATCCAGAATGTCAGATGCATCCGTTTCAAATTGGATGACTTCAACTTGTGTCATGGAATAATCAATACTGTTTTCTTCTAAGTGTGAAGTAAATTCCTCAATAGACTCCTCATTAACTAATGCAAAATCATGAACAACAAAATCTTCTGCATTTTGTTCAGCTGAGTAGTAAGCAATATAACTTAAGCTTAATAATCCTATAGCTAGAGCTGAAATTGTTGTAATAATTGTTAGTAGTAATGCATTTGATTTCATTCTAAACATTATCGATGATAAAGACATGACTTTGTTAATATTTAGATAGCCTTTATGTTGCTTGCGAATGAGTTGGAATATGAACGAAACTGATCCTTTATAAAATAAATACGTTCCAATAATAACAGAGGCTAAAATAAATACCATCGCCATAAATAACTCATTTATAGACATAAAAGCCCCGTCGAAAAGCATTTGAGAAACGTAATAACCTGTACCGACTAATCCAATTCCTAATACTCCAATAATTACTTGCCAAATGGACAAGCGCCTTGTTTTTACTTCTGATGAAGAACGAACTTGGAACAAAGATAGAATACTTTGTTTCTTAATAAATAAATAGTTCGTAAACATGATTAGTAAATAGATACCCATAAAAACAAGCAATGTTTGAATCAATGCTTCTTGAGAAAAAGTTAATGTGGCCACTGCTTCAACGCCTGTGATTTTAAAGACAATCATGACTATTAATTTTGAAATGGAAAAACCGAGTAAAATCCCAATAACCATAGAACTGAAATACAATATAAAGTTTTCAATACTTAAGATTCGAAAAATACGACCTTTCGTTAGCCCGATTAACTGAAACAAGCCGATTTCACTACTGCGTCGCTTAATAAATAGGTTATTGGCATAAACTAAAAAGGTGCCAACTATGACAATGAGTAAAATAGATCCAGCCCTAACAGCAGCCTGCCCTTTAATTGAACCTGTAGCTGGGTCCATCGATGGGTCGTACTGTAACGTTACGAACGCAAAGTAAATAGTCACACTAAATGTTAACGCAAAGACGTAAAGGTAATAGTTAGTGAAGTTTTTCTTGAGATTTCTTAAGATGAGTTGGTTAATGTTCATATTGTACGCCACCTAATACACCTTGAGTTTTCATAATGTCTTGAAAAAAGCTTTGTCTGTCTTCATTTCCTTTGTTAAGTTGACTATAAATTTGCCCATCTTTAATAAAAATGACGCGTTTGCTGTAACTCGCTGCAACTGGATCATGTGTAACCATCATAATCGAAGCATGGTGCTTTTCATTTAGATTACTTAATTTACTAAGAAGGTTGGAAGCAGATTTAGAATCAAGAGCACCAGTTGGCTCATCTGCAAAAATAACACTTGGTTCATGAATGAATGCACGGGCAGCTGATGTACGTTGTTTTTGCCCACCTGAAATTTCACTCGGATATTTATCTCGAACGTCATAGATTCTAAGTTCTTTAGCCAAGTCCTCGAACCGTTCATTCGCCTCTTTTTTTGAGACATTTTGGATTGATAAAGGTAATAGAATGTTTTCTTTAACGGTCAATGTATTGAGTAAATTATATTCTTGAAAAATAAAGCCTAGGTGTTGTTTACGAAACTCAGCTAACTTTTTCGACTTCATGTTCGTGATTAAGTTGCCTTCAATCTCAATGGTTCCGTGGCTCACTTCGTCGATAGAGGATAAAACATTGAGTAGTGTTGTTTTCCCTGAACCAGATGCCCCCATAATACTAACGAATTCACCTTCTTCAAGTGTTAGGTCAATACCTTTTAAAACTTCTTGTCGATTAAATTTATTGCCATAGCTTTTATGAATTTTTTGAGCTTTAAGTAGACTCATTTTATAAACTCCTTTCTGTTAATCTAAATTTATTGTATATGGGGGAGGGTTTTCTATCCTTCATTTTACCTAACAATTGAAAAAAGCATGTGACATTTTTGTCACATGCGTGTAAGTTAGAGGTGGCTTCGTACATAGATTATGACTCGTCAGCGATCAATACGAAATCATTTTTCTTAGGAAAGGTAAGGGAGAAAGTAGTTCCCTCTCCTTGAATTGACTCGACATTGAGTTTTATTTGCAGTGAATTAGCAACTTGTTGGGTTAAGTATAAACCCATACCAGTCGCTGAGTTGTCTTGGTGTTTTGCGGTGGATGTAAATCCTTTCTCAAATATGCGTGGTAAGTCTTTCGGTTCGATGCCACGTCCATGGTCTTGAACTGTAAGTATAATTTGCTCGTTCTCTATGTAACTCGTTAAGCTAATCTCCGAGTTTTCACTATACTTTACTGAATTGGATAAAAGTTGTCTAATGATAAAAGCGAGCCATTTTCCATCAGTAAGAACTTCATTTTCTTTTAAATGAATATCGAATCCGATTCTTTTATAAATACACCATGATTTTAAATTTTTAATCTCTTGATAAATAATCGGTTCGAGCTTTGTTTTTTCAATATAAAGGTCGTTTTCGATAATGTCCATTCGTTTTTTATGTAATTGTTGGTCTAGTAATAAGTGAATTCGAAGCCATTCATAATTCAAATCGTTTTTTAGTGATGGATCTTCAATTCGATCATTAATGAGTTGCATAGCTGTTAAAGGGGTTTTAACTTCATGAATCCAAGATAGTAGCTCATCTTTCTCCATTTCTAAATGGGTAAGGTTGTCAGATTCGATTTGTTTTAATTGCTCTGTTTGTTGTGTCAGGTTATGCGAAACGATTCGTTCAAATGGGGTTGATGGCTGTGGTAAATCCGATTGATCTAAGAAGTTTGTTCGCTCGCTTAATATTTTGTAGAAGTTGACTTCTTTTTTATAACGGATGATTATAAAAAAAACAAAAATGACACTTGATAAAAAGGAATAATACACGATTGATTCAAAAGCTACCTGTGAATCAACATAGGAAATGAATAAGAATAGTGCATGTAGAAATATAAATAGTAAGATCCAACTCATGCGTTCATATAAAAATCTTCCTATCATGAACTGTACACATCCTTTGCGATGTATCCTTGTCCTACTTTAGTTTCAATGTACTTCCCCAAACTAATCTCATCAAGTCGTTTCCGTAGCCGATTGACGTTTACAGTTAATGTATTATCACTAATAAATCGTTCGTCTTCCCATAAACTGTGAATGAGTTGATCACGGGTTACGATTTTGTTTTTATACTCGATTAGTTCTTTTAAAATATAAGTTTCATTCTTAGTTAGTTCAACAGTTCCGTGTTCGTTAGTTACAGAATTCTTTTCATAATTAATAGTGGCACCGCACCATGTTTTAAGTTGAATGTTGTCTGTATTATAATTGTAAACTCGCCTTATAGTGGCCTGGATTTTAGCGATTAGAACATCGAAATGGAATGGTTTTTGAATGTAATCATCTGCTCCAAATCGCATCGACATAACCATATCTGTAGGATGATCGCGTGATGATAAGAATATGATCGGTACATTGGAGTGTGAACGAATTAACCGACACCAATGGAAGCCATCATACTTTGGGAGTTGAATATCGATCACGACTAAGTCTGGTTTGATTTGAATAAATTCCTCATCAACTTTCTCAAAATTTTGTATTCCATACACATCATATGACCATTGTGTAAGCCGCTCTTTGATCTCATTATAAAGTGATTCATCATCTTCAATAATCAATAATTTAAACATTAGCATCACCTTCTGATGTTGACATATTTAAGACTAGTATACCAAAGAAAGGGAGTGCAAAGGGAGTGATGTTATAATTAAGTTATTAATGTAAAATTTTTTAGCTAGGTTTTGTCT
>NZ_AKIF01000073.1 GCF_000269905.1 Alkalibacillus haloalkaliphilus C5 | reverse complement strand
AGGTTGGACCAGGAATTGGAGCATTAACAGAACAAATTGCGAAAAAAGCTAAACATGTTTATGCTTTTGAAATTGATGGACGTTTAATTGATGTTTTAGAAGACACGTTATCACCTTATCATAACGTTACAGTTTATCAGCAAGATATTTTAGAAGTCGATTTACAAAACTTCATTGAAGAACGCATGAAACAAGGTGAGAAAGTCAAAGTAGTAGCTAACTTACCTTATTATATTACAACACCTATTTTGATGAAGTTGTTAACAAGCCATTTACCAGTCGATTCAATTACTGTCATGATGCAAAAAGAAGTAGCAGCAAGAATGGCAGCAGATCCAAATAATAAAGATTATGGGTCTTTATCAATTGCTGTACAGTATTATACGACATCAAAAGTTGTAATGAATGTTCCGAAGACTTGTTTTATGCCTCAACCAAATGTTGATTCGGCGATTTTGCAATTAAATGTTCGTTCAGAGCCTAAAGTTCACGTTGAGCATGAGGCGCTTTATTTTGAGATTGTTCAAGCTAGCTTTGGTCAAAGGCGAAAAACGTTGAAAAACAACTTAAAGAGAGCTTATAGTGATGAATTAGAAGGTGAAACGTTAGATGGTATATTTAAAGAGGCGAATATTGATCCAACACGCCGAGGAGAGTCGTTAAGCATAGAAGAATTTGCCGAGCTTGCTAATGTGTTTAATCAATATATAACGCGTTCTTAACTCACCTTTATACGGTGAGTTTTTCTTTTATTAAGGCTTATGCACAATCTTTTCACTTTCACAATACGTTATAAGAGAAGGTTATTAGTGAAAGGGAGAACGAGATGAATTGGCATAGAGGAGAAATCGTGACACGGCACTCTTATGGTCATGACTTGTTATTTCGGGTACAAAAAGTTTATAACGATCAAGCAATCATCTATGGGGAGAACTTTCGCTTAGAAGCAGATGCCCCGTTAGGTGATTTGAAGCGTGTACAAAATGATGAGAGACACAAAATTGAGCGACAAGTACGCCAAAAAGAAGCAACATCTTATCGCATGTTTAGACAGGATTATTATTTACGTTCTTTCCGTGATTATGCACATCCGACTTCTGTTAAAGAAGAGGACGTAGCGCAATTTCAGTTATGTCCTAAAGTGCTTCATATTGATGGAGATGCTTTGTTTTTGAAGAAGTGTGTCATGCTTTATAAAAGGCTCGGATTACAAGTGCATGGGATTCATGTTGAAGAGTCAGAAATGCCTTTAAAAATTAAAGAATTAATGGAAAAAGTACAACCCGATATTTTAGTTATTACAGGCCATGACTCATACTCTAAGCAAAAAGGTGAAGAACACGATATTAGGGCTTATCGGAATAGTAAGTACTTCGTTGAGTCGGTTAGAGAAGCTAGAAAGATCGAGCCCAGTCTTGATCAATTAGTAATATTCGCAGGTGCATGCCAGTCTCACTTTGAATCGCTTATTAAAGCTGGAGCCAATTTCGCAAGTTCCCCAACGAGAATTAACATTCATGCGTTAGACCCAGTTTATGTGATCGCTAAAATTGGTTATACATCTTTTATGGAAAAGGTTAACTTGCATGATGTAATCAATAAAACCATCACGAGAGAGAAAGGGATTGGTGGGATTGAGACACGAGGTTTATTTAGAATTGGTTTACCGTACATGAAAGGCCTGCCAGTAACCAATGAGAAATCAAAAGAAGAGTAAATTTAAACACCGTCTACACGAGGTGTTTTTTATTTTTTTGTCAAAATAACAATGTTGAAAATTGTATATTTATGTATGATTCCGTCTTATTAGGTAATGTTAAGAAAAGGAATGGATATTTTGTTGACATTGTAACTGTTAAATTGTTATAATGAAAAATTTTTGACTTAACGGCTTAAATATGGTATATTATTGACAGTGAGGTGGAGTCTAATGGGCAAGACATTGGGTGAAATTAAACAAGCATTAGATGTAAAGATTGGTCAACGTTTAACGCTAGAAGCTAATGGCGGGCGCCGTAAAACCATTGAGCGTTGTGGTGTCTTATCTGAAACGTATCCATCAGTTTTTATTGTTGAACTCGACCAAGACGAGCATTCGTTTGAGCGCGTATCTTATAGTTACGCGGATGTGTTGACTGAAACGGTCAAAATTACCTTCACAGACGAAATCACCAAGATGGCATAATCCGCAGTTCTACTGCATTACTTCTTTTTGCTAATATCCTCAACACTTTCCATGTTTCAGTTTCTCAAAAGTACATATAATAAGTGTGTCGTAAAAAACGACAAAAGGAGTTGTGGTCCGTTGAGTAGACGTAAAGGCGTTATGTCTGATCGTTTTAAAGAGGAGATCGCAAAGGAGTTAGGTATTTACGACACTGTACAAAGAGAAGGTTGGGGCGGGATTAAATCTCGTGATGCAGGTAACATGGTAAAAAGAGCAGTTGAGATGGCACAAGAACAAATGGAAAAAGGCCAACGCTAACGTTGGACATAGTAAAAAGTAGGTCTTTTTAAAAGGCCTACTTTTTTTTACACTTTTATGAATCACATTATATTAATTTAGTTGAGCGAACACATTATGATTATGATACAATCACGGTGATAATAAAAACAGAAGGTGAAAATATGGTTTATGAAAAAGCGCCAGCAAAAATTAATTTAACTTTAGATATATTACATAAACGAGATGATGGATTCCATGAAGTTGAAATGATTATGACATCGATTGATTTATCAGACCGATTATTTTTTGAAGTTTTGACTAAAGATGAAATTATTGTTGATTCTGAAAATCGATACGTTCCTAATGATCATCGAAACTTAGCGTATCAAGCTGCTAAAGCTTTTAAGAAACAATGCGGAATTCGATCAGGAGTTAAAATTGATATTGATAAAAGTATTCCTGTAGCTGCAGGGTTAGCCGGGGGCAGTAGTGATGCAGCTGCAACTATTAGAGGATTAAATCGTTTGTTTTCGACTGGCCTTTCAAACGCACAGATGGAAAAGTTGGCTGAGCAAATTGGCTCTGATGTGCCGTACTGTATTCAAGGTGGTACTCAACTGGCAAAAGGGCGTGGTGAGGCGTTGACGCCACTTTCACCATTACCTGCTTGTTACGTCGTATTAGCTAAACCAAAAATCGGAGTATCAACGAAAGAGGTTTACGGACGAGTTGATTTAAATAAAATGATTCACCCTAACAATGAACAAGCTATTAAAGCATTAGAAAACCAAGACTTTCAAGCGGTGTGTGATCAAATGGTAAATGTGCTTGAGCCTATAACGATGAACATGCATAAAGAAATTGGTCCGATTAAAGAACAAATGGATAACGCAGATGCTGATGGGGTTTTAATGAGCGGAAGCGGGCCGACTGTATATGCATTAGTTAAGCAACAGTCTAAGGCTGAAAGAATTTATAACAGCTTAAAAGGTTTTTGTGAGGAAGTTTATGTCGTCCATTCTTTACGATAAGTTGGAAATTACAAATAATACATGGTATATTATAGGTCAATATTCGTGTTTTGAGGTGTAGTAAATGAAACGTAGTGAGAGAATTGTGGCGATGACACATCACTTTAAAGAAAATCCGAGGAAATTAATCTCGCTTCCTTACTTTGTTGATTCTTTTCAAGCAGCAAAGTCATCTGTAAGCGAGGATATAGATATTATTGATGAAATGTTCCAGTCTTTAGGGATCGGTAGAATTGAGACTACAGCAGGAGCTTCTGGTGGTGTTCGTTATATTCCTGACTTTAACCACGACCAAAGCCGTCAGTTTATTGATCGGTTAATTCATGTATTAGAAGATTCAAAACGCATTTTACCAGGCGGTTATGTGTACATGAGTGATGTATTAGGTGATTACAATTACATTAGAGAAATAGGCAAAGTGTTTGGCGCTGCTTTTAAAGATGTAGACCTTGATTATATTGTTACAGTAGCGACTAAAGGAATACCATTAGCTTATGCGGTTGCTGAAGTGCTGAATGTACCAGTTGTCATTATTAGAAGAGATCCTAAAGTGACTGAAGGTTCAACAGTAAGCATTAATTACGTCTCTGGTTCTTCAAGAAAGATCCAAACAATGGCTTTAGCTAAGAGAAGTATTCAAGAAGAGTCAAACGTTCTTTTAATTGATGACTTTATGAAAGCTGGTGGCACAATTAAAGGGATGGAAAATTTAATGCAAGAGTTTAATGCTACGGTTAAAGGAATTGCTGTTTTAGCTGAAGCTGAAGATGAAGATGAAGAACGCCGTGTGGAAGACTATGTGTCGTTATTAAAAATTCAAGAAGTAAATGAAATATCAAGTGCTATAAAAGTTGTGCCAGGTAATTATTTTAATAGTTAATTAGTAGGGGGAAATAGCCTCCTCTTTTTTTACAGTAAATTTTGTCACAAAATTATAAAAAAATAAATTTTTTAGAAGGATTTTCGGTTTCATTGTTGAAAGGTAATAGAGAGAGTCTGAAAAGCTTAGGTTTAGCTTATGAGACTTACGACATGTTTTGTAGTTATATATCTAAAAGGTGGTGAGACATAATGCAAGTAACTGACGTAAGGCTTCGTCGCGTGAATACGGATGGTCGTATGCGAGCGATCGCTTCGATTACATTGGATGATGAGTTCGTTGTACATGACATTCGTGTCATTGATGGAAACAATGGATTATTTGTAGCGATGCCGAGTAAACGAACTCCAGATGGAGAGTTTAGAGACATTGCTCATCCAATCAATTCGGGTACACGTGGTAAGATTCAAGATGCCGTTTTAGAAGAATACCACCGTGTCGGTGAAGAAGTTGAATATGAAGAAGCAGGTGCTTCTTAAAATTTCAGAGAAGTTCAATCGCCCGTGATTGAACTTCTTTTTTATGTTTTACCTCGTTTTAATAGAATTAAACCCCCAATTAGTCGAAATAGAAGAACATTTAATTGCTCTACTTATTAAAGTAAAAAATACCATAACAATATTAAGTAGGATTAAGTTGCATGTGCTATCTATTTAAGATATATTCATAATGGATGATTATAAGGGGGTAAGACACCCTTTTTTCGATAAATTTCGCATGATTAGTTGGAGGGAAAATGATGTCAAAACGTTTCGCGGTCGTATTGGCTGCAGGAGTAGGCTCAAGAATGAAATCAAGCCTCTATAAAGTGTTACATCCTGTATGTGGTAAGCCAATGGTTCAACATGTTGTCGACCAACTACATAAATCTCAATTAGATGAAATAGTAACAATTGTTGGTCATGGAGCTGAATCTGTACAAGAGCAGTTAGGTGATCAAACAGCTTATGCCGTTCAAGGAGAGCAATTAGGAACAGGTCATGCTGTCCAAATGGCAAGTAGTCAGTTAGAAGGAAAGGAAGGAACTACAGTTGTTGTTTGTGGGGATACACCACTTCTAACTTCTGAAACGATTAGTCAGTTAATGAATCAACATGAACAAGAACAGGCTAAAGTGACTGTACTAACAACTAAAGTTGAAGACCCTACTGGATATGGCCGAATTATTCGTAATGAACAAGGGCATGTCGAAAAAATCGTTGAAGAAAAAGATGCAAATGAAACGGAAAAGGCCGTACAAGAAATTAATACAGGAACGTACTGTTTTGACAATGAGTTGTTGTTTGACGCACTAAAACAAGTATCTAATAACAATGCACAAGGTGAATATTATTTACCTGATGTTTTAGAAATTGCTAACAATCATGGAGAAAAAGTAGCCGCTTTTCAAACGAAAAACGTGAATGAAACAGTTGGTGTAAATGACCGGGTCGCCCTTTCTAAAGCAGAAAAACTGCTAAAGGATCGCATTAATGAACAACATATGCGTAATGGCGTCTCAATTGTAGATCCTGGCAACACTTATATTGGAGCAGATGTTATAATTGGTACAGACGTTACAATAGAGCCTGGTACGCACATAAAAGGTCAGACTCGAATTAGTAACAATACGACTATCGGTCCAAACTCGGAAGTTGAAAACTGTGAAATCGGTGAAAAAACAACGATTAAACAAAGTGTTGTTACAGACAGTTATGTTGGGTCCAATGTACAAATTGGTCCATATGCCCATATTAGACCAGAAAGTCGTTTAGAAGATGATGTGAAAATTGGTAACTTTGTAGAAGTGAAGAAGACAAGTATGCAAACAGGTAGTAAAGCTTCTCACTTATCTTACTTAGGTGATGCTGAAATTGGGTCAGACGTTAATGTTGGCTGTGGTAGTATCACAGTGAACTACGATGGTCGTTCGAAGCACAAGACCGTTATTGAAGACGGCGCTTTTATTGGCTGTAATTCTAATTTAGTAGCACCAGTTAAAGTAGAAAAGGGTGCATATGTTGCAGCAGGCTCAACTATTACAAAGAACGTACCCGAAAAAGCACTATCCATTGCTCGATCTCGTCAAGAAAACAAAGAAGGATATGTGGAACGATTAAATAAACGCTCATAATTTAAGGCTTGAAATGGCCTAAAAATATAACATTTTTTATTGTGGAGGTTCCTGTTCTATGGCTAATCATTACAAAGACCCTTATTTGAAAGTGTTCACATTAAACTCTAACCCTGAATTAGCGCAAGAAATAGCAGATTCTGTTGGCGTTGAATTAGGGAAATGTTCTGTTAAACGCTTTAAAGACGGAGAAGTACAAATTAATATTGAAGAAAGTATTCGTGGTTGTGACGTATTCGTTGTCCAATCAACAAGTAATCCAGTAAACGAGCATTTAATGGAATTGCTTATTATGGTTGACGCTTTAAAGAGAGCTTCAGCTCGCACGATCAACATTGTCATGCCTTACTATGGTTATGCAAGACAGGACCGTAAAGCTCGATCAAGAGAGCCGATTACGTCGAAGCTTGTAGCAGACCTATTGGAAACAGCAGGTGCTGATCGTGTCGTTACAGTAGACTTACATGCAGCTCAAATTCAAGGCTTCTTTAACATTCCAATTGACCACTTAGTTGGAGTTCCGACACTATCTGACTATTTTTTAAGCAAAGAGTTAGAAGACGTTGTGATCGTTTCACCTGACCATGGTGGAGTAACGCGTGCTAGACATATGGCCGATCGATTAAAAGCTCCAATTGCGATTATTGATAAACGTCGTCCTCAGCCAAATGTGGCAGAAGTGA
This sequence comes from Alkalibacillus haloalkaliphilus C5, assembly GCF_000269905.1. Taxonomy (GTDB): domain Bacteria; phylum Bacillota; class Bacilli; order Bacillales; family Alkalibacillaceae; genus Alkalibacillus; species Alkalibacillus haloalkaliphilus_A. The sequence goes on along the minus strand of NZ_AKIF01000073.1, from coordinate 6,837 downwards.
TGAATATCGTTGGTAATATCGAAGGCAAAACAGCTATATTAGTCGATGACATTATCGATACTGCGGGTACGATTACGTTAGCAGCGAATGCGATGATCGAAAATGGAGCAAAAGAAGTATATGCTTGCTGTACACATCCAGTGTTATCTGGTCCAGCAATTGAACGTATTGAAAACTCAGCAATTAAAGAATGTGTTGTGACGAATACAATTAAACTATCGGATGACTTAGACACAAATAAAATTGTTACACTATCAGTTGGTAAGATGATTGGTGAATCAATTAAGCGCGTCCATGAGCACCGTTCAATCAGCAGTCTATTTGACTAAGAGTTGACAGCTCAATTTAATCTCACTGCTAAATCTTGTTAAGATTTTCATCTTTAAATTTTACTTTTGCGTTTAAAAAGGTATAATAAAGGGTAGGAGTAAATATCAGAGATTTCTTAAAACGGAGGTTGTAACACATGGCAGCAGTAATTCAAGCGAAGGAAAGACCAGACACAAGAAATTCTGTCACAAAATCAATTCGTGCAGAAGGTTTTGTACCTGCAGTCGTATACGGCAAAGGTAAAGAACCAGTAACCATTTCAGTGGAAAGCATGGATTTAGTTAAGAAAGTAAGAGATGAAGGCCGTAACGCGGTATTCTCATTACAAATTGAAGGTGGTAAGTCTTTAGACGCTATGCTATATGATTACCAAACAGATTCAATTAAACAAGACTTAACTCATATCGATTTCTACCTGGTAGATATGTCTACCGAAGTAGATGTCGAAGTGACGATTAATATTGATGGTGAGTCTAAGGGTGAAAAAGAAGGTGGCGTATTGCAGCAAACGTTGCATACATTAAACATTAGAACGACACCTAATAAGATCCCAGATGAAATTACTATAGCTTCAGCTGAATTAGAAATTGGCGACAGTGTTACAGTTGGCGACCTTAAGACAACTCAAGACTACGAAATCCTAGATGATGATGAGTCGACGATTGTGACGGTTTTACCACCACAACAAGCAGATGTTCCTGAAGTAGGTGAAGAAGGAGCAGCTGGAGATGAACAAGCTGAGCCTGAAGTGATTAATGATAAATCTGAAGGCGAAAACGAAGAATAATTTGATATTTACTTGAAGTGAACAGATCGAAGTCATACTCAGTTGTGAGCTTCGGTCTGTTTTCTAATTTATACTGATAAAAGCGACTATTATGTAAAATATAAACTTAATAGCATATCGAGTTAAAGGAGTTACATATAATGAAGTGCATTGTTGGGTTAGGCAATCCAGGCTTAAAGTACAAAAAAACACGACATAATATTGGATTTCAAGTCATTGATTATATAGCAAAAGAAAATGGCTGGAAGTTTAAAAAAGATAAGTTCAATGCCCATTACATTCAAGAAGTAGTAAATGGAGAGAAAGTATTATTATTAAAGCCACAAACATATATGAATCGTTCGGGTCAATCAGTAAAAGAAGCAACCGATTACTTTAATATCGATGCAGAAGATGTATTAGTTATATACGATGACTTAGACTTGCCGACAGGGAAAATAAGATTGCGTCAAAAAGGTGGACATGGTGGGCATAACGGCATAAGAGATATAATTGCTCAATTAGACACTAAAGAATTTAATCGAATTCGCTTTGGAATTGGTCGACCAGAAAGTAATGAAAGTGTAACAGATTATGTATTAGGCAAGTTCTCAAAAATAGAACAAGCAGACATTACACCGTCTATTGAAAAGTCGAAAGAAGCGTGTGAAACTTGGTGTGAGAAACCATTTTTACAAGTGATGAACAATTTCAATCAATCTTAATAATTGAATAAGGAACCTTTCATTTGGAAAACCTATAATTAGTTTTCACTTCACATATTAAAAACCGATTTGTGTAGTTTTGCATAACATGAATTAGTTGAAATGTGGAAGTTTAAGGAGGTTCCTTTGTGTCAGCAAAAGTCAAATGTCGTCATTGTAGTCGAAACCTCGGTGAGATCGATGACACAAAACAAGTGCAACAATTGATTCAACAACAGTCGTTAACGCAAGAAGAGCTAAATGATATATTACAAGAAGGAGAACAGGGTGAGTTAAATGTTCTTCTCGTATGTGAAGAATGTGAGGAAATACTCTCACAAAATCCAAGCTTATTTGAGTTAGAAAATTTTATCCATTAACCCGCTTTGGTGAAAGCCAAAGCATTTTTCTGTTGAGAAATACCCGTCTTGTGATTTGAAGGGGGAGCATAGAATGAAGAACATAAAAGACTATTTAGTAACTCAAGATGATTTTGCTCATATAATTGATGGAATAGAAACTGGCATGAATGAACAGCTCGTATCTGGGTTAACGAACTCAACAAGGGCTGTATTAGCTTCACTTATTCATGAATCCGCTAAACAACCAATCCTATATGTGACCCATCAATTATCACAAGCACAAAAAGTATATGAAGAGTTATTATCAATGTCAGAAGATGAAAGTAAGATCCACTTATATCCTGCAAATGAATTATTAGCAGCAGAGATCGTCTCATCTTCACCTGAGTTAAAAGCTCAAAGACTAGAAGCATTGAAAAATTGGCAAAAACACGAAAAAGGGGTCATGGTCGTACCCGTATCAGCGTTAAAACGATTATTACCTCCTAAAGAGATAGTTGAGCAGTTTCAAGTTTATTTTAAAGTTGGTGAAGAAAAACCACTTGAAGAAGCGATTAAAGATGTACAACGATTAGGTTATAAGATGGTTGATTTAGTTAACGCACCTGGCGAGATGAGTCGCGTGGTGGAATTGTAGACATTTATCCTTTAACCGAAGCCTACCCCGTTCGAATTGAATGGTTTGATGATGAAGTAGAATCGATTCGATATTTTGATGCTGAAACTCAGCGCTCACAAGGTGAGATGGAACAATTTGAAACCTCACCAGCAGAGGAATTCGTATTAACACATGAACAAATGGAACAAGCTGCTGAGAAGCTTAAATCATTATTGAAGTCATCGGTTGAACAGTTAAAGGAAGATCAGCAAAAGGAACGTTTGTATGAAAAAATAAACTACGACATAGAGCGACTTGAACAAGGAGAGATGTTTACCGGGATATATCAGTATTTGACGTTGCTTTATGAAGAAACGAGTAGTTTACTAGATTATTTACCTAAAAATAGTGTTGTATTACTAGATGAGATGAGTCGTATTTCGGAAACAGCAGAACAATTAGATCGTGAAGAGGCTAATTGGTATACCGAAATGCTTGAGCAACAAGATATTGTGAATGGCTTACAATTGTCATTTGATTGGTATCAAGTATGGGATAAAATGAACTTCCCTAAAATTTATATGTCATTGTTTTTACGACATATCCCTAACACGAAGCCGGAAAATATAATTAATATTTCAAGCCGTCAAATGCAGCAATTTCATGGTCAAATGAACTTGTTAAAAAATGAAATGGACAGATGGATGCAAGCAGAGTATTCTGTAGTCATTATTGCTGCCGATGGTGAAAGGGCTAAAAGGGTAGAACGGGTTTTAGACGACTATGACATGGTTGCTCATAGACCGCACCAGTTAACTGAACTGCCTGTCAATGAACCAATTATTATTCAAGGTAGTATTAGTGAAGGGTTTGAAATGCCAAGTTATAAACTAGCGGTATTAACAGAAGAAGAACTGTTCAGAAAGAAAATGCCGAAGAAGCGTAAGAAGCAAAAGATTTCAAACGCTGAGCGAATTAAAAGTTATCAAGAACTTGAAACAGGGGACTATGTTGTACATACGAACCACGGTATTGGTAAGTATTTGGGAATTGAAACATTACAAGTTAATGATGTGCACAAAGATTATATGGTGTTACGTTATTCGGGCAATGATAAACTGTTTGTCCCTGTTGAACAAATTGATCAAGTGCAAAAGTATGTCGGCTCAGAAGGTAAAGAACCTAAACTTTATCGCTTAGGTGGAACTGAATGGAAGAAAGTTAAATCACGTGTCCAATCTTCAGTCGAAGATATTGCTGATGATTTAATTCAACTTTATGCAGAACGAGAAGCTTCAAAAGGATATGCTTTCTCAAAAGATAGTGAAATGCAAAAAGACTTTGAAGCGGCTTTTCCTTATGAAGAGACAGAAGATCAGTTGCGCTGTATTGAAGAAGTTAAAGACGACATGGAAAGAGAACGCCCAATGGACCGTCTTCTGTGTGGTGATGTTGGTTATGGTAAGACAGAAGTTGCCATTCGTGCAGCATTTAAAGCAGTAATCGATAATAAACAAGTTGCTTTATTAGTGCCAACGACTATTTTGGCACAACAACATTTTGAAACGTTTCAAGAGAGGTTTCAAGACTTTGGACTTAACGTAGGTATATTAAGTCGTTTCCAAACAGCTAAACAACAAAAGGAAACGTTAGATCAACTTGAAAAAGGTTTAGTCGATGTTGTGATCGGAACGCATCGTCTCCTTTCAAAAGATATTAAATTTAAAGATTTAGGATTGTTGATCATTGATGAAGAGCAACGTTTTGGTGTTAAACATAAAGAGAAGATTAAACAGCTAAGGTCGAATGTTGATGTTCTAACGTTAACAGCTACGCCAATTCCTAGAACACTTCATATGTCAATGGTTGGTGTAAGAGACCTGTCCGTTATTGAAACACCACCAGAAAATCGCTTTCCAATTCAAACTTACGTAGTGGAGTACAATCCACCATTTATTAAGGAAGCGATTGAAAGAGAAATGTCGCGCGATGGCCAAGTTTTCTTCTTATATAATCGAGTCGATATGATTGACCGTGTAGCAGCCGAGATCGATGAGCTAGTGGAAGATGCGCGAGTTGCACATGCTCATGGACAAATGAACGAAAGACAGCTAGAGAACATTATGTTAGATTTCCTTGAAGGGAATTATGATGTTTTAGTTAGTACAACAATCATTGAAACCGGTGTTGATATACCGAATGTTAATACATTAATTGTTAATGATGCTGATAAGATGGGCTTAAGTCAGCTCTATCAGTTGCGTGGGCGAGTTGGACGTTCCAACCGTTTAGCTTATGCTTATTTCACGCATCAAAAAGATAAAGTGTTAACTGAAGTGGCTGAAAAAAGGTTAGAGGCGATTAAAGAATTTACTGAGTTAGGCTCCGGATTTAAGATCGCCATGCGAGATTTATCAATTAGAGGTGCTGGTAACTTATTAGGTACTGAACAGCATGGATTCATTGATTCAGTCGGTTTTGATTTGTACTCACAAATGCTTAACGAAGCTATACAGGCGAAACAAGAAGGTAAAACTTATGAAGAAACGAAACCATTTGAAGTCGAAATGACACTATCATTAGATGCATATATTCCAAGCGAATACATTGAGGATGAAACACAGAAGATTCATATGTATAAACGCATTCATGCGGTTAAAGAAGTTAGTGAAATCTTTGAGATTAAAGATGAATTAATCGACCGTTTTGGTTCGTATCCGCAAGAAGTTGAAGAGCTTATGCAAGTAGCACGTATTAGGTTACTTGCTCAAAAAGAAAAAGTAGAAACAGTTCATGAGAAAAACAATAAAATTGAGATGCTTATGCAAGAAGAAGAAAGCCTAAAAATCGATGGATCTGAATTATTCATGTTAGCTAATGAATATGGTCGGATGGTTCAACTAGGTACAGAAGGTCAAAAGTTAAAAATCATGATTCAATACAACCATAAAAACAAACTAGAGCGTTATGACGTATTGGAAGATATGCTATCAAAATTAGAAAACGTGAAAAAACAACCAAATCATGAATAGTTTTCTCCTGTTGCTTCATACTACAAACACGAGTAAATCATTAAACACTCATCTATATGAGTACATCACAGAAAGCGGGGATTGCAGAGTATGAAAGCAACAGGAATAGTACGTCGTATTGATGACCTAGGAAGAGTTGTTGTCCCTAAAGAAATAAGACGCACGCTACGCATTCGAGAGGGAGACCCTTTGGAAATCTTTGTTGACCGTGAAGGTGAAGTTATTTTAAAAAAGTACTCACCTATTAACGAATTAAGTGAGTTTGCACAAGAGTATGCTCATTCACTTTTCGATGCTACGGGACATAAAGTGTTAATTTCCGATCGAGACGAGTTTATATCTGCCGCGGGTGCTTCGAAGAAAGAGTACTTAAATAAAAATATTGGCCAACCTATTGAAAAGGCAATGGAAAAACGGGAAACAGTTGTAGAACGAAATGAATATACGTTAGAAATGGTCCAAGGACAAGAAGAGACGGTCGCATCGTTTCTTATTCAACCGATCGTAACAAATGGTGATCCAGTAGGCAGTATTATTATGTATGCAGATAAAGGATCTCTTACTGATGTTGAAATTAAAGTGTGTGAAACGGCAGCTAACTTCTTAGCTAGGCAGATGGAATAATAATATCTTTATTTATGGATGTGATATAATATAACCAATACTTATTTAGACAAGTGAGGAACGACATGTCGAACTCGAGTGCATGGATTAAAGGTACGGTTATATTAACGATCTCAGCATTGATTGGAAAGGTACTTGGTATGGTTTATCGCATCCCGCTGCAAAATTTGGCAGGGGATGAAGGGCTATATGTATACCAGCAGGTTTACCCTGTTATTTCATTAGCTCTTATGTTGTCCATTTATAGTTTGCCAAGTGCTTTTTCGCATATATTAACATATTACAAACCACAAAACGCCCAGATTCGTTTTAAAAACGTATCTGTGGTGTTTTATTTATTAGTGACATTAGGATTTATTGTAGCTTTGACGCTATATGTGGCATCGCCTTTCTTAGTTAATTTAATGGGAGACGACCGATT
>NZ_AKIF01000072.1 GCF_000269905.1 Alkalibacillus haloalkaliphilus C5 | reverse complement strand
AACTCATTAATTGATGTTGATAATACAGAAATAGAATAAGGGGAGTTAAATATGTATCAATCTTGTGCTTATGAGCCTTATAATCGCGTTTTTATCGAACTAGGACCATTCCCTGTATATTGGTACGGTTTCCTAATTATGTTAGGAGCACTATTTGGTCTGCTTGTTGCGGTCAGAGAAAGTAAAAGGCTGAACTTACATAAAGATTTTTTTACAGACTTATTAGTGTTTGCCCTTCCAGCAGCGATTATTGGTGCGCGATTATACTATGTTATTTTCCAATGGGAAAACTACAATTCCTTTATGGATATTATAGACATACGAGAAGGTGGTTTAGCGATCCACGGTGGTTTAATAGCCGCCTTAACAGTTGCTTACTTTTATGCTAAAGCTAAAAAAGTTTCATTTTGGAAAGTGGCTGATATTGCAGCGCCGAGTATATTAATCGGTCAAATGCTTGGACGTTGGGGTAACTTCATGAACCAAGAAGCTTATGGCGGACCGATCACTCAATCGATTTATGAAAGTTTTCACCAATATTTACCTAATTGGATTATGCAAAACATGTGTGTAGACGGTGTCATGCATCATCCAACGTTCTTATACGAATCAATGTGGAGTTTACTCGGAATCGTAGTCCTATTATACTTACGCTATAAGGTCAATCCACGTCGCGGTGTCATTTTCTTCAGTTATGTCATTTGGTATTCGTTTGGCCGAATCTTTATTGAAGCTTTACGTACCGATAGCCTATACCTATTCGGTGAAATTCGCGTCGCACAACTGATTTCGATCTTGTTAATTGCTGGTGCGTTATTCCTAATGTACTACCGTAAGAAAAACGGTTACGCTGAAGTCCTATATGATGGCACTTCTCTAAACAAAGGTAAGTCTAAAAACAATAAGAAGAACAATAGTAAAAAGAAGAAAAAGAAATAGAGAGTGAGCGCTGATAAAGTGAATGCGAGCGCCGATAAAATTGAGTGAGCGCTGATAAAGTGAATGCGAGCGCCAATAAAATCACGTGAGCGACAAAAAATATGCGTGAACGCCAAAAAAGTGCACCCGAGCGCCAAAAAGTCACACACAAACGCCAAATACCAGCGCATCACCCAATCAATCAAACAAAGAAAAACAAAAAGGGAGTTTTATAATTGGCATCTACTCTGAAAAATGGTCTCCTAAGTGGTCTGTCTGTCACTTGGGCGTTAAGTAAAATCATTTTTCCGATCACTGTCATTGTGATGATGCTTCGTTATACGCCTGTTTTTCCAATCTTCATTAGTTGGTTGGAACCATTTATGAGCTTTTTAGGATTACCAGGGGAAGCGGCTGTACCGCTCGTCCTTGGTAATCTTCTTAACTTATATGCAGGAATTGGAGCTATTATCAGTTTCGATTTGACAGTGAAGGAAGTTTTCATTTTAGCAATTATGCTATCTTTCTCTCACAACTTAATTATAGAATCAGCTGTAGCAGCCAAAGTTGGAGTGAACTTTTGGATTATTATGGCTGTGCGTGTCTTTTTAGCGATTTTTGCTGCTGTATTAATTAATATTTTTTGGCAAGGTGGAGGCGAAATGGCACAGTATGGCTTGATTTCTAATGAAGGTCCTACGCCTGAAGGTTGGTTAGACATCAGCCTATCAGCAGTCCAAACAGCCTTCTTAAGCATTCTGCAGCTTGCGGCGATCGTTATACCGTTAATGATCGGGATTCAATGGATGCGCGATAAGAAATGGTTAGATTGGATGTCTAACAAACTAGCACCAATGACTAAAGTAATTGGTGTTGAGAAAAACGCATCGATGACATTAGTGGCTGGATTAACGATTGGTCTTGCTTACGGTGCGGGTCTTATGATTCAAGCTGTTAAAGAAGACGGTGTGTCGAAAAAAGATATGTATCTCGTTCTCATATTTTTAGTAACCTGTCACGCTGTTATTGAAGATACACTCGTCTTTATACCGCTAGGCATTCCAGTCTGGCCGCTGTTACTCATTCGACTCGTTTCAGCCATACTATTAACCGCACTCGTTGCTTATATTTGGAACCGAATCGAGAAGAATAAAGAACTAGAAGCAGAAAGAGAGGATGTACCAACATGACAATCAAAACATTGTTATTTGATTTAGATGGCACATTAATTGATTCAAATGAATTAATTGTTGCCTCATTTCAGCATACGTTTAAAGAACACTTAGGAAAAGACTACACGAAAGAAGAGATTTTACCTTTTATCGGACCACCGCTACAAGATACGATGAACAAGCTTGACGAAGAGCAGACCGAGCAGATGATGAAAACGTATCGTGAACACAATGCACTTCACCACGATGCCTATATCGAAATGTATGATGGTGTTTATGAAACGATTAAGTCATTGCATGAATCTGGCTACCCTATGGCGATTGTCACAACAAAAATTGAACAAACAGCTCGTAAAGGGTTAGAGCTGACGGGGCTAAATGAGTTTTTCGATGTTGTCATTGGTTTAGACCATGTGAGCCAAGCAAAGCCAGACCCAGAGCCTGTTCTTAAAGGTATGCATGCCTTAAATGGTACACCTGAAACAACCATCATGGTTGGCGACAATTCACATGATATTCATGCTGGTCAAAATGCCGGGATGAAAACGGCAGCAGTTGGTTGGTCGGCAAAAGGTAGAGATTATATGGAGTCGTTAAATCCAGACTATGTGTTAAACTATATGTCTGACTTAATTGATATTATTAAGGAGTGATCGGATGCGGAAAACGACGCGTTACCCGGTTACAAAATCAAATTCACTCTGGCAAATTTATAAAACCGTACCGTTATTAAAAGTGTGTAAAAATTTTATCGTCATTCAGTTAGGCCGTTATTCGCCTTCACTGAAGTTGAAAAATTGGCTTTACCGCACATTTTTAAAAATGAAAATCGATGACGAAACAGCACTAGCACTTATGGTCATGCCTGATGTCATGTTCCCTGAGAAAATATCAATCGGTAAAAATAGTATCGTGGGCTATAATACGACGCTTTTAGCCCACGAATATTTAATCGAAGAGTATCGCTTAGGTGATGTGGTCATTGGTGATGAAGTCATGGTCGGTGCGAATACGACGATTTTACCTGGCGTTACGATTGGTGATGGTGCGATTGTTTCAGCAGCAACGTTAGTCCATGAAGATGTGCCATCAGGAGCTTTCGTTGGTGGTAATCCGATGCGCGTAATTTACACGAAAAAAGAACGCGAAGAAAAAATGCGTACACAATCTCGCCTTGAATCAGAAGGGAGCAACCGAGATGTTACATAACCAACGCATTTTACCAGCTGTTAAACAGATGAAAGACTACGATAAATTGTTAGAAAGTGATACAGAAGTCATTGTCCTACTAGAAACGAGAATTTCGTCATTAAAATCAATGGTGAAGTACGCTAAACGTGCTAATAAAAAAGTGATCGTTCACGCTGATCTAATTCAAGGGCTAAAAACAGATAACTACGGAATGGAATATCTCGGACAAGATGTGAAGCCAGATGGGATTATTTCAACACGCACGAACGTTATTCAACTAGCTAAAAAGTATAAATTAACAGCGATCCAGCGAATGTTTTTAATTGATAGTCAAGCAATTGAACACAATTTAAATCTAGTTGAAAAAACAAAGCCAGACTTTGTTGAAGTGTTACCTGGTGTTATACCTCATGTCATTTCAAATATCAAATCAACTCTCGATGAGCATAACATTAAAATTATTGCTGGCGGCTTAATTCGAACACAACAAGATGTCGATGAGGCGATTCAAGCTGGAGCGACAGCTATTTCAACCTCATTAAGAGAGCTTTGGGATTTCAACTTAGCATAATTCATTGACAGCGTTTACAGGATTTGATAAATTTAGAGACAAGTTAATATTGTCGTGGCGGAGTTTAGGAGATCCACATGTGTTTAAACTACAAACCATTTTTGGGTGTAGTTTAAATACGTGTGGATTTTTTTATGTTTTAATTTTGCCACTGTCCATGTTTCAAATTTTTGTAATAAAGGAATAACATCAGGAGGAGAAACGATGACAGAATTTATGGGTGAAGTGATTGGCACGATGATTTTGATCATTTTCGGTGCAGGTGTCGTTGGTGGCGTTGTATTGAAAAAGTCAAAAGCAGAAGGTTCTGGTTGGGTCGTTATTACAATTGCTTGGGGAATTGCTGTTACGATGGGTGTTTATGCTGTTGGGCAAATTAGTGACGCTCACTTAAATCCTGCAGTCACTTTAGGACTTGCAACAGCAGGAGATTTCCCATGGAGTGAAGTACCTTTATACATAGTGGCGCAAATGATTGGAGCGATTATTGGTGCAATTGTCGTTTACTTTCATTACTTACCGCATTGGGGTGCAACGGATGATGCAAATGCAAAGTTAGCTGTTTTTGCGACAGATCCAGCCATACGTAGTCCTTTGTCAAATTTAGTAAGTGAAATGATTGGTACATTCATGCTCGTTATGGGATTATTGTTTATAGGAGCAAACGAATTTACAGAAGGGTTAAACCCCGTTATTGTCGGGCTACTGATCGTCGTAATCGGTATGTCACTTGGTGGAACGACGGGTTATGCGATTAATCCAGCACGTGATCTCGGACCGAGGTTGGCGCACACCTTTTTGCCAATTCCTAAGAAAGGCTCATCGGATTGGGGTTATGCTTGGGTTCCGTTGTTTGGGCCACTTTTAGGTGGAGCATATGGTGGAGCTTTTTACATGGCGATTTTTAAAGAACAGTTTTCATTAACATTTTGGTTACTATCATTGTTAATCATCGCAATCTTTTATTCAGCAGCGAAAATTGAGGTTAGAAAAGCTCAATTAGAATACTAATTTAACAAGTCTTTTTTTAGGGGGAACTGGAAAATGGAAAGATACGTATTATCTCTAGATCAAGGAACGACGAGCTCTCGAGCGATTTTGTTCAACCATAGTGGGGAAATTGTCGAGGTGGCACAGCAAGAATTTAAACAATACTTCCCAGAACCAGGTTCAGTGGAGCATGATGCGAATGAAATTTGGACATCAGTACAGCATTGTATGACAGAAGTGTTGCGTAAAGCAGATGTCGAAGCTTCACAAGTTGTGAGCATCGGAATTACGAACCAGCGCGAAACGACTGTCGTCTGGGATCGTGAAACAGGTAAACCTGTTTATAAAGCGATTGTGTGGCAATCACGTCAGACAGAAGATATTTGCCACGATTTAAAACAACAAGGGTTAGAAGAGACATTTAGGCAAAAGACAGGACTGCTTTTAGATCCATATTTCTCAGGGACGAAAGTGAAATGGATTTTAGATCATGTAGAAGGTGTCCGCGAGCGTGCTGAAAATGGTGAGTTAATGTTTGGCACAATCGATACATGGTTAATTTATAAATTAACAGGTGGTGACGTTCACGTAACAGATTACTCCAATGCGTCACGCACTTTAATGTACAACATTCATGAACTGAGGTGGGATGATGAACTATTAGACTACTTAACTGTTCCAAAAGAAATGTTACCAGAAGTAAAAGATTCTTCAACAGTGTACGGTCATACAGTTGATTATCACTTTCAAGGGGAAAATGTGCCGATCGGTGGTGCATGTGGTGACCAACAAGCAGCATTATTCGGTCAAGCTTGTTTTGAGAAAGGCATGGCGAAAAATACATACGGCACAGGTTGCTTTATGTTAATGAATACTGGTGATGAAGCGGTTGCTTCAGAACATGGCTTATTAACCACGCTAGCATGGGGGGTTGATGGTAAAGTTCACTATGCACTCGAAGGTAGTATTTTCGTTGCTGGTTCAGCGATTCAATGGTTGCGTGATGGACTACGCTTAATTGAAACAGCATCTGAAACTGAAAACCTAGCACTCCAAGTCAATACAACTGACGGAGTATATGTCGTTCCAGCATTCGTTGGTTTAGGCACACCATATTGGGATAGCCAAGCACGTGGTGCCGTATTCGGACTAACACGGGGTTCAGAAAAAGAACATCTCGTACGTGCAACTTTAGAATCTTTAGCTTATCAGACGAAAGATGTCGTTCACGCGATGGTAGAAGATGCAGGATTAGAACTTAAAAAATTACGCGTTGACGGTGGCGCGGTGAGAAATAATTTCTTAATGCAATTCCAAAGTGACATGCTTGATGTAGAAGTCGAGCGTCCAGTAGTGAATGAAACGACAGCTTTAGGAGCGGCTTATTTAGCTGGTTTAGCAGTTGGCTTTTGGAATAGTAAAAATGATATAGCTAAACAATGGAATGTCGAGACAACATTCCAGCCAGAAATGGATGAAGAACAACGTAACAATCAATATGATGGATGGAAACGAGCTGTAAAGGCGACACAAGCTTTTACATCGTAAGAATTAGAAAGGATGTTTTAAATGAGCACATTTACAAACAAACAACGCCAAGAAAGTAAACAAGTATTGAAAGACCAATTTGATGTGCTTGTCATCGGTGGCGGTATTACAGGAGCAGGAATTGCTTTAGATGCTGCTACGCGAGGCTATAAAGTGGCTGTGTTAGAAATGCAAGACTTCGCAGCAGGAACGTCAAGCCGCTCAACGAAGCTCGTTCACGGCGGTCTACGTTACTTGAAAAATTTCGAGATTAAACTCGTCGCTGAAGTTGGAAAAGAACGTGAAATCGTTTATGAAAATGGTCCACACATTACAACACCAGAATGGATGATGCTCCCGTTTTATAAAGGCGGTACGTTTGGCCCGTTATCAACGAGTCTTGGCCTTCGAGTCTATGACTTTTTAGCCGGTGTTAAAAAGACTGAACGTCGTAAAATGCTATCAAAAGACGTCACACTAGATCGTGAACCGCTACTTAAAGAGGACGGATTGAAAGGAAGCGGCTACTACGTTGAATATAAAACGGATGATGCGAGATTAACGATCGAAGTCATGAAGAAAGCGGTTGAAAACGGAGCTCATGCTTTTAACTATATGAAAGTTGAACAACTACTTTACAACGATGGTAAAGTTTATGGTGTTAAAGTGAAAGACTTAACTGACGGTCAGCAGCATGACATCCATGGCTACCACGTTATTAATGCTGCAGGTCCTTGGGTTGATGAGGTTCGTACGATGGACCAATCGAAAAAAGGTAAACAACTTTTCCATACGAAAGGTGTTCATTTAGTTTTTGATCAAGAGAAATTCCCATTAAGCCAAGCGGTCTATTTTGATACACCAGATGGCAGAATGGTCTTTGCGATTCCACGTGATGGTAAAACTTACGTAGGAACAACAGACACACATTATGAAGAAGATTTAGTAAACCCAACAGCAACAGATGAAGACCGCGACTATATTATGGACGCAATAGAATTTATGTTCCCTAACGTTGCATTAACCCATGATGATATAGAGTCTTCTTGGGCTGGCATTCGTCCGCTTATTCATGAAGAAGGAAAAGACCCTTCTGAAATTTCACGTAAAGATGAAGTGCTAGAGTCAGATTCAGGTCTACTATCCATTGCAGGCGGTAAGTTAACAGGCTACCGTAAAATGGCTGAACACGTAATCGACCTTGTAGCCAAGCGTCTAAATTCAGAGCTAGGCTACACGTATGAAAAAAGTAAAACAAAGCATTGCCATTAGCAGGCGGTGAAGTCGGGGGCAGTCGGATTTTCGAAATTCATTCAAGAAATGATTAGTGAAGCAGAACAAAATGAACTCGATAAAAAATTGGTCTTACGTTGGGTGAATCGCTATGGTGGAAATACACGCCAAGTGTTAGACAATTATTACGCCTTAACTGACGACAATGACTTACCGAAGGACGTCTTAGCCGAATTACAATACTGCCTCGACCAAGAGATGGTTTACAAACCAACAGACTTCTTAATTAGAAGAACGAGCGGATTGTTCTTCGACATTGATTGGGTCGAAACTTATAAAGAAGCGATTATGAAAGAAATGGCTCGTTACTTTGAATGGACAGATGAACAATATGAGCAATATAAGGCAGAGTTAAATAAAACAATCGAAGAAACACGTTTGCAGATGTAGTGAAAAGTCGCCCCGGCGACTTTTCTTTTTTTAGAGGAGGTGAGCGCCGATAAAATATTGCGAGCGCTGATAAATGATGAGTGAGCGCCGATAAAATATTGCGAGCGCTGATAAATTATATGCGAGCGCTGATAAAATTCCGCAAACGCTGATAAAGATGCGAGCGCCAAATAAATTTCATGAGCGTCAAATAATCCTTCCGAGCGCCAAAACCCCACCAAGAAAACAAAAAAACTAAGTCACTCTCCCAAAATCTAAAACAGTCAATTATTTCAAAACGATGTCAAATTGTTGTTCGATTTGTCGGATTATAGTGTGTTATACTTAGCACATCAGAACTGTAGGAGGCTTTTATGCATACGACACATCATCGACAAAATGAAATGCCCAACAACATAGCGACTTTTCGTCATGATGGTGACTTTTACTTTACATATGGCGTAAAAGCATTTAAACGAAAAGACTTTGAAAAAGCTGAGAAGTGGTTTAATAAAGCGTTAGAAGTTGAACCTGATAATACGCTATACCTATGTCAATTATCAGTTTTATATACAGAACTTCACCAGTATCATCGTTCCAATGACTTATTACAGCAAGTGTTAAAGAGTGACCAACCTTATGTTGATACGTATTACTTACTAGCTAATAACTATGCTCATCTTGGGCTTTTTTATGAAGCTAAGAAAAATGCAGAGAAGTATCTTGAAGAGGATCCAGAAGGTGATTTCGTAACAGAAACGAATGAACTCCTTAAGTTATTAGAACAAGTAATGGTTGAACAAGCAGAAGATGATGACTTAGAGTTTGACGAAGAAGATGAGCTGATGCTTTATCAAGAGACGGCTTTTTATCACTTAGAACATGAAGAGTGGGCTGAAGCACTTCAAACGTTAGAAGAGATGACGGTTTACTATCCAGAATATTTGCCAGCTAAACATGAATATGCGTATGCATTATTTCAGCTAGGACACGCTGAAGAAGCAGTAGCCCTAGAAGAAGCTTGGTTAAAGCAAGATGACTTGTCTTTAAACAGTCGTATGAATTTAACCTACTTCAGCTATCACATGGGCAACATGGAGGCGTTTGAAGCTTATTTAAATCAGCTTCTTAATATTTATCCAACGTATAATGAGAAAAAGTTAAAGCTTGCGGTTACTCTTGCTCAAGTCGATGCTCATGAAGAAGCAATCGAACGGTTTAAAAAATTAAACAAAGAGCAAATGACTAATTATGTAAGCTACTACTTATGGTACGGATACGCACTAAATTGCATAAATAAAACTAAACAGGCCTCTTATATATGGGAAGAAGCTAAAGAGCATCACCCTTCATTTGACAGGCTTTTAAAAGCACACGGTTGGGTATAAGCAACTCTTCTCAGAAGACAATATCATATAAGCAGAAAAGTTGTCGTATAAAATAGAATTTAATATGATATATAAGTGGAAAAGAGATAGAGACTTTAAGGAGTTGAGATTGATGTCAGAAGAAAAAATTTATGATGTAATTATTGCAGGAGCTGGACCAGCGGGTATGACAGCGGCAGTTTATACATCTCGTGCTAACTTAGATACGTTAATGCTAGAACGCGGTATGCCAGGTGGACAAATGGCTAATACAGAAGATGTAGAAAACTTCCCTGGCTTTGATCATATATTAGGACCGGATTTATCGACTAAAATGTTCCAACACTCACAAAAATTCGGTGCAGAATACGCATACGGTGACATTAAACAAATTATTGACGGAAAAGAATATAAAACGGTCATCGCTGGAGAAAAAGAATATAAAGCACGCGCAGTTATTATAACGACTGGTGCACAGTATAAAAAGCTAGGCGTTCCTGGTGAAGCGGAATACAGCGGACGTGGTGTGTCTTACTGTGCTGTATGTGACGGTGCTTTCTTTAAAGAAAAAGAACTATTCGTGATCGGTGGGGGAGACTCTGCTGTTGAAGAAGGAATTTATTTAACACGTTTTGCGAAAAAAGTAACAATTGTTCACCGTCGTGATGAGCTACGTGCACAAAAGATTCTACAAGATCGTGCTTTTGATAATGAGAAGATCGATTTTTATTGGAACACAGAGTTAAAAGAAATTAAAGAAAAAGACGGCAAAGTCGGAAGTGCTGTTCTTTATGATAACCAAACAGGTGAAGAGCGTGAAGAAGAAATCGAAGGCGTATTTATTTACATCGGTATGTTGCCATTAAATGATGCGTTCACTGATCTTGGTATTACGAATGAAGAAGGCTGGGTTCAAACAGATGAGCTTATGAAAACTTCAGTGCCTGGAATTTTTGCAGCTGGTGACATTCGTGATAAAGAATTACGCCAAATTGTAACAGCTACAGGTGACGGAAGTATCGCTGCACAATCAGCACAGCACTACATTGAAGACCTATTAGAAGAGCTAGAAATTAAACAATAATAAACCGTAACTCCATTTTAATGGTGCTGTAATACGGATGAAACATTGAGTTGTTATAATGGGTTTAAATAATTGACCCCCTTTATTCTATATAGAGCTTCTGTGGACACAGGTAGATTTTCTGCCTGTGTTTTTTCTGTGCTTCTTTAAAATTTTCTACCAAATACCAAAACTGTTCAATATCCATTCATAGTCATGACTTGCTTTTCAATGTATAATGATAAGAAGAACTTATTTCGAACGTGAGGGTGATGGTCATGGGGAACGGTAACAAAGTCGAATTAGTTATAATTACAGGCATGTCTGGTGCTGGGAAAACTGTAGCAGTTCAAAGCTTAGAAGACCTAGGTTACTTTTGTGTCGATAACTTACCACCTACATTGCTTCCAAAGTTTCTTGAACTCATGAAAGAGAACAAAGAGAACAAAAAACTCGCAGTCGTCATGGACTTAAGAGGGCGAGAGTTTTTCGATACGTTATATGACAATTTAAATCACTTCACAACTGATGAAGACATTGCTGAGCACATATTGTTCTTAGATGCGAACAAAGAAACACTCGTTAAACGCTACAAAGAATCAAGACGATCTCACCCGTTAGCGCCTAACGGATTACCGTTGGACGGGATCAACCAAGAGCGTGACATATTAGATGAGTTAAAAGGTCGAGCGCAGACGATCATTGATACGTCAGAATTAACGGCTCGACAATTACGTGAGAAAATTATCGGTCAATATAAAGAACAAAAACAACACGTCTTTTCAGTTCAATTAGTCTCCTTTGGCTATAAACATGGTATTCCAATTGATGCTGATTTAATTTTTGATGTTCGTTTCCTACCAAACCCGCATTATGTTGAATCTATGCGTGAGTTAACAGGATTAAATCAAGAAGTTTCTTCGTACGTTATGAAGTGGAAAGAAACGCGCAACTTTTTAAGAAAACTAACGGACTTACTCGAATTCATGCTGCCACAATACCAAAGAGAAGGTAAAAGCCAGTTAGTCATCGGTATTGGCTGTACAGGTGGTCAACATCGTTCAGTTGCCTTAGCACAGAAAATCTCAGAAATAGTCCAAAAAGATTTTACATCGCACGTTTATCACCGAGATATTGGGAAAGGTAAGGTTAAGAAATCATGACAGATGTGAACGGACCTAAAGTAGTAGTGATCGGTGGTGGTACAGGAATGCCTGTACTACTTCGTGGTTTAAGGAAATTTCCGATCAACTTATCAGCAATTGTTACAGTTTCAGATGATGGCGGTAGCTCGGGACGTCTTCGCGAAGACTTAGACATTCCAGCCCCTGGAGATATTCGTAAAGTCATCGCCTCAATGTCTGATGTTGAGCCGACTTTATTAAAGTTATTCCAACACCGCTTTGATAGTGGTGATGGGCTGTCAGGTCATGCATTAGGGAATTTAATTTTAGCAGGAATGACGTCAATTACTGGCGATTTTTATAAAGGTATTAAAGAGATCTCACGCGTATTTAACGTAAAAGGACGCATTTATCCAATCGCGAATGAAAACATGTACTTAAAAGCTGAATTCGAAGATGGAACTGTCGTGCGTGGAGAATCTAATATTCCTAAAGTGAATAAAAAAATTAAGCATGTCTTCTATGATCCACCGAAAGTGCAACCATTACCAGAAGCGGTAAAAGCGATTGAGCAAGCCGAACTTATTGTCATAGCACCGGGAAGTTTGTATACGAGTATTGTCCCAAATTTGATTTCCGAGGAAATAAAAGACGCATTAAGTCAAACGAAGGCGAATGCTGTCTATGTATGTAACGTGATGACCCAGTACGGTGAAACGCGAGGATATACAGCTTCGGAGCATGTTGAAGCACTACATCGCCATGTCGGAAGTTCATTTGTAGACGGAATCATAGTTCATGGACAAAAAATTGAGCGTACTATTAAACAAGAGTACGAAAAAGAATTGGCAGAACCAGTTGTTTGTGATTACGAACAATTAAACGATATGAAAGTGCAAGTCATTGAAGGAGATATAGCTGATTTACATACTGATGGTACGTTAAAACACCATGAGCATAAAATCGCTAAACTTCTCTATAACTTGTTATAATTAAAGTAATTTGATCGATTGAAGGGGAATTACTATGTCATTTGCTTCTGAAACTAAAAAAGAACTAACAGGTATTCAGACAGACGACTGCTGTAAACAGTCTGAACTGTCTGCACTTATTCGTATGAATGGTTCTCTGTCGTTTTCAAACCGCCTATACATTTTAGACGTTCAAACAGAAAATGCAGCGATCGCAAGGCGAATTTATACGTTAATTAAGAACTTATATAACATACCTGTCGAATTACTAGTACGTAAAAAAATGCGCCTTAAGAAAAACAATATATATATCGTGCGAATGAACGAGCGGGTTAAACACGTTTTAACGGAACTTGGCATTTTAGAAGAACCTTTCACATTTAAACGTCAAATTTCTGAACAATATTTACAAAATGAATGTTGTAAAAAGTCTTATTTAAGAGGGGCGTTTTTAGCTGGAGGTTCAGTTAACAATCCTGAAACATCTTCTTATCATTTAGAAATCTTCACACTTTACGAAGAGCATAACGAAGCAATCGTTGACTTAATGAATGATTTCACTTTACATGCTAAAACACATGAACGTAAAAAAGGCTTTATTACGTATTTAAAAGAAGCCGAAAAAATAACTGAGTTCCTTATTTTAATTGGTGCACACCAAGCTTTACTTAAGTTTGAAGACGTCAGAATTATGCGCGATATGCGTAACTCAGTTAACCGCTTAGTTAATTGTGAAACCGCTAATTTAAATAAAACAATTGGCGCAGCATTTAGGCAAGTGGAGAACATTCGATACATCGATGCAGTCGTTGGCATCGAGTCATTACCTGAGAAATTAAGAGAAGCAGCAGAATTAAGAATGAAGCACCAAGAAGTATCATTGAAAGAGTTAGTCGATTTAGCGGAATCAGGTACGATCAGTAAATCAGGATTGAACCACCGCTTCCGCAAGATCGATGAATATGCTGAAAAACTAAGGAAAGGCGAACTCCTTGAAAAATAGGTGTTCGTTGTACCAAAATTTACATTTATGCTATAATACATTTTAATCATTTGTCATCATAACATGAATTTATAACCGAACGATTAGTAATAGAGAGGAGAGTCAGTATGGTTGAGAAAAAAGTGACTGTCAATTTAGAGACTGGCTTACAAGCTAGACCAGCTGCAAAATTTGTTCAAGAAGCTAACCGCTTTTCATCAGAAGTGTTTTTAGAAAAAGGAAGCAAACGCGTGAATGCGAAAAGTATTATGGGTGTCATGAGCTTAGCGATTGGTACGAATGAAGAAGTAACACTACAAGCAGAAGGTGCCGACGAAGAACAAGCGATCAACACATTAGCTTCATTAATGGAAACTGAAGAGTAAATGAAAACGAGCGTGCAATAACGCTCGTTTTTTGTTTTTATGATGTGATTTAGGCTGAGACTGCCAAG
>NZ_AKIF01000071.1 GCF_000269905.1 Alkalibacillus haloalkaliphilus C5 | reverse complement strand
TGGCAGTACTCAGCACCAACAGGAGTTTGCTGCTGAGACTAATGCACAAGAAGTAAAGCGTCAAAACCAACAGTCTCAACAACAAAGACAGCAACAGAATCAGCAACAACAGAAAAAACAGCGCTAATAACAATTAGTTAAACGTTGTTATTAACGGCTATAGGAAAGAAGCACTCCAAACTAGTGGGAGTGCTTCTTTTCACATACATAGACATCGTCATAATCGAATTAGGTAAGCTTGTATGGTACAATGTCGTTATTAATTAATTTAAGAAGGGCCATATGACATTGTAGCTAGAAAGAAGGGTAATACATGATTGTTCCTAAAGACGGAGATAAAATAAAAATTCAAAGTTATAAACATAATGGTACGCTGCACCGTGTTTGGGAAGAAACGACAGTATTGACGAGTCAATCAAATTTACTTATTGGTGGAAATGATCGTGTAAGAGTATATGAAAGTGACGGTCGGACGTGGAGGACACGAGAGCCTGCTATAACGTATTTTACGAGCAATTATTGGTTTAATATTATTACAATGATGCGTAATGATGGTGTTTATTATTACTGTAATATAAGCTCACCTTTCATAGTAGACGATGAAGCCTTAAAGTATATTGATTACGATTTGGATATTAAAGTTTTTCCTGACGGTACTTATAAGATCTTAGATGAAGATGAATTTGACATACACAGAAAACAAATGAATTATCCAGAAGTGCTACAAAAGATCTTATATAAACAATTAAGAACTTTAGAGCAGTGGGTACAACAAGGGAAAGGGCCGTTTGACCCTGAGTTTCCTGAAAAGTGGTATGAATATTACTTAGCTTATTCGAAGTGATGCCTGTTGTATTAGCAACAGGTTTGTTTCACTTTTACGCCATAACTTGGTGAAAGCCAAGTTTTTTGTTTGTTAGGGGATTTTTTGTAAACAGGAAGTTGGTGAAGTATGTACAGTATAAAGCGCTATTTGCAGTTTGTTAAACCGTATAAATGGAAAATTGCCTTGACGATTGTAATTGGTTTATTTAAGTTCAGTATTCCACTTATATTGCCGTTAATTACGATGTATGTCATTGACGACATTTTACTAGCTGAAGGTTTGACGACAGATGAGAGAGTAGAAAGTCTCCTTTGGGTCATGGCGCTAGCGTTTTTCGTCTTTTTAATTTTACGACCTCCAATTGAGTATTACAGACAATACTTAGCGCAATATGTTAGTAGTAAAATTTTATATGATATTAGACAGAAGTTGTTTGATCACATTCAACGTTTAAGTTTAAAGTATTATTCGAAAACAAAAACAGGTGAGATTATTTCACGGGTAATACATGATGTTGAGCAGACGAAAACGTTCGTTGTAACAGGCTTAATGAATATTTGGCTTGATATGGCAACTATCCTAATTGCTATCGCGATCATGTTAACTATTGATCCTATTTTAACTTTAATTGCAATCGTTCTATTTCCTGTATACGGTTTTTCAGTTCGTTACTTTTACTCAAGGTTACGTAGTTTAACAAGAGAAAGATCACAAGCATTAGCAGAAGTGCAGGGGCATTTACATGAGAGAGTTCAAGGGATGCCAGTTATAAGAGGATTCGCTTTAGAAGATCATGCGCAAGGTGAGTTTGATCAACATAACGGTAAATATTTAGATCGAGCACTTCGTTTTACGAACTGGAACGCAAAATCTTATGCTGTCACCCATACCATTACAGATATTGCACCGTTGTTAGTCTTAGCTGTTGGTGGTTATTTTGTTATTGGAGATATTGTTACAATTGGTGCAATGATGGCGTTTGTTCAGTATATGGAGCGAGTTTATAATCCATTACGTCGACTAGTAAATAGTATGACACAATTAACACAAGCGCACGCATCGATGGACCGTGTCTTTGAGTTTATGGATGAACAGTATGATATTGTAGATGAACCAAATGCTAAGAAATTAAATCAAGTACATGGAGATGTTACGTTTGAAAATGTTTCATTCAAGTACGATGAAGAAGACCAGCCTG
Source organism: Alkalibacillus haloalkaliphilus C5 (assembly GCF_000269905.1). Lineage (GTDB taxonomy): Bacteria > Bacillota > Bacilli > Bacillales > Alkalibacillaceae > Alkalibacillus > Alkalibacillus haloalkaliphilus_A. Next base: position 11,978 of record NZ_AKIF01000071.1, on the reverse strand, counting down.
TACTAAAGAACATCAACTTACCGATTCCAAAAGGTGAGACAGTGGCGCTTGTCGGTATGAGTGGTGGAGGTAAGTCGACGTTAGTAAGCTTAATTCCACGCTTTTATGATGTAACAAGTGGCGCAGTTAAAATTGACGGGATCGATGTACGGGATGTTGAGGCGCGAACACTGCGTAATCAAATTGGTATGGTATTGCAAGATAATATTTTGTTTAGTGATTCTGTCGCAATGAACATACGAATGGGGAATCCAGAGGCAACGAATGAAGAAGTAGTCGCAGCTGCAAAGGCAGCTAATGCTCATGAATTTATTATGGATTTCCCGAACGGTTATGAAACACTCGTCGGCGAACGAGGTGTTAAGCTTTCAGGAGGACAAAAACAAAGAATTGCGATTGCTAGAGTATTCTTAAAGAACCCGCCTTTATTAATTTTAGATGAAGCAACTTCAGCTTTAGACCTTGAAAGTGAACAACTAATTCAAGAAGCTATGAATAAGTTAGCTCACAACCGTACAACGTTTATCGTTGCCCATCGTTTATCAACAATTACGCACGCTGATCGGATTGTTCTCATTAATAACGGTGAAATTAAAGAACAAGGAACTCATGATGAACTCATGCGACAAAAAGGCTTATATTACGATTTATTCCAAGTACAGGAATTAGATCAGAAGAAACCCGAAAATAAATTATCTAACCTTTAATGAAACCCGTCGATTAGCTAACCCTAATCGGCGGTTAATTTTTTAAAAAAAATAATCGTTAACTAGTAAAAAATGTTATTTTATGTTACTTTTGTAGTAAAATAAATCTGAAAAATGCGACTTTTAGTAGAACTTTGGGAGGGGACTTTAGTGACGATACAATCAAACGTAGTAAAGATGAAAGAACAAATTGGTAAGGTGATCATGGGGAAAGGCGAAACTATTGAACTTTTAATGAATGCATTTATTAACCAAGGCCATGTGTTATTAGAAAGTGTTCCTGGAACAGGGAAGACAATGTTGGCTAAAGCTGTTGCGAAATCGGTAGAAGGTGATTTTCAACGTATTCAATTTACACCAGACGTTTTACCATCTGACGTGTCTGGTATTCAATATTTTAACCCGAAAGACCAACAGTTTGAATTACGAGTAGGACCTGTATTAACAAATGTTTTATTAGCAGATGAAATTAACCGTGCAACTCCACGTACACAGTCATCATTGCTTGAAGTTATGGAGGAAAAACAAGTAACGATTGATGGTGAGACGGTCAATATTCCACAACCATTTATTGTTATCGCAACACAAAACCCAGTTGAATCACAGCAAGGGACATTTGATCTTCCTGAAGCTCAAATGGATCGTTTCTTTATGAAACTTGATTTAGGGTATCCATCATATGCAGATGAAAAAACGATGATGCAAAGCCACCGTGAAAACGAGCCACTCGAACAATTAACTTCAATCTTTTCAAAAGAAGATTTAGTTGGGTTCCAAAATGAGGTTAAGAAAGTAAAAGTGACTGAAGTGGTAGAAGAATATATTCTAGATATTGTTCAAGCAACGCGTAATCACCAATATGTTGATGTAGGCGTCAGTCCACGTGGTACATTGGCTTTCATGCGTTCAGCGCAAGGATGTGCTGCCATTAAGGGGCGTGATTATGTAACCCCTGAAGATGTTAAGGAAATGGCGCCGTATGTTTTACCACACCGTTTAGTGCTAAGTTTAGATGGTTCTACAATCAAATCACAAGAAGATGTATTAACTGAAGCGTTAGAGGAAGTGGAAGTACCAGCAGAGTATGGAGTTGCGAAGTAATGAAGTTTCAAAAATATGTTCAAGAAAATAAAACATTTCCAGTCTTCGTCTTAGTCGGGACTATTTTACTCATGGCGGGGCTGTTTATTGATTTTTATAGTATGCATATGTTAATTTTTATATCGATTTTCCTGATCATTTTATATGGTTTAGGTGTCTTTTATGAACGTCATGTCGATGATTATTTAACATTTACTTTTACTGAAGTACCAAACAGGCATTACAAAGGTGATGAAGGTTATATTGAAGTTGAAATTGAACAGAAAGGGATCTTACCTTTATTAAACGCTGAAATTGTAATTGAAATGGATGATGTCATCGAGTTTAAAGGTGGTAAAACTATAGCACGCCGTTATATGACAACATTTAATAAATACTTTAATTTAATGTTTTGGGAAAAACGTAAAATTAAAATTCCATACGAAACGAAAAAAAGGGGAATAGCTAAAGTTCAAAATATTGAACTAGTCGTCCCGAATATTTTCGGTTTCAGTAAAGTTTTTATGAAAGCTCGTAAAAGGTTTAACAAAGAAGTCATTGTTTACCCGAACAAAACAGTAGTACCTAATATTGACTTAATGTCTCCTAAAAATATGGGGTTCCATAGAGCAACACACTCTTTATTTGATGAACACACATTACCTGTAGGAACGCGTGATTATGAACAAGGGGACGCTTTTAATAAAATTCATTGGAAAGCAAGTGCCAAAGAAGGGGCTTTACAAACAAAGGTTTTCGAGAAAGCAAGTCAAATATCTTGGTGCTTCTTGTTAAATGTAAGGTCTGAACAAGGACTGTCAGTAGCAGAAAACGTCGAAACATTATTGGAACAGATTGCTTATATGACAGAATATGCAACGAAAAATCAGATTCCGTATCGTATTTTCGTTAACATTTCAGCTTTGGACCAAATCCCTTTCATTCACCAGTTAGAAGGTGAAGGTCACTTTCATTATCGTAAGACGTTAGAATTGCTGCTAGAATGAAGTTTTTAACTTTTAATACGCCATATGAGAGAGTATTGCATTTCGTATGGAAACATGAATCGACTCCTGCTTATGTCATTCAAGTTGGATCTGTTACAGATCGACAAATGCAATATTTAAAGTTAATTGAGAGAAAAGGCTCAAAGCTTGCTTTCTTAAATGGTGGCAGTTTAACAGCTGGTCCGTCAGAAGGGAAGGTGAAGCAAAGTGGATAGTTTATCCCTTCGATATTTAAGGTGGTATCAGTATGTTTTAGAGCTTTTCCCGCTGTTGATAATCATATCATTTGATTATGTAGCTCAAATCAATGGCCACCTTTAACAGAGTTTATAATTTTGACGTTGGTAATAGCACCGATTACATCAATTATACTTTACCGGGTTGGCGGACGTGTTGCAGTCTATGCGGCTATACCTGTTGTATTGTTAGCAGCTGTATTCTTTGGATTTAGTCTAATTTATGGAGCAATCATAGCGGTACTTACAGTTGTTCGAATAGAAAACCGTTATATTAAAACAGATGAAGATGTAGAAGCAATCGTATTACTAGTTACTTTCTTTGCCTCTATTATCGCCTTTTTATTTGTGTATACGACAGTAGGCGATTTTGCGAGTTATTTCATTTTCGTATTCGCTGTCCAAATTATTACTTGGTTAGTAGGGCGGTTAACTTATTATTTTATTCGCGATGAGAAAGCTGCTAATGATTCATTGTCTAAAAAGGCATATGTTATTTTGTCTAGTGTAGGGGTTATAACGTTAGTTTCATACCTTCTTTACGTTTTATTCCCTTACATTAAATTTGGCTTTGCTTATTTACTTCATTGGGGCTTACTTGTTTTTGCATGGTTGATGAGCCCGATCTTTAATATGGCTGAGAACTTTGAAGCAAATCCACCTATGATGGATGAAGAAGAAGATGATGATGAGCTTGGTATTGGAACGAGTACTGTTGATGAGAGAGCGCAGAACACATCTAACCTTTTGGACAATGTAGGGTTAATCATTATTATAGTGATTGTAACTGTTTTAGTAATTTTATATATTAAGTATCGTAATAGGTTGAAGTTACACAAGGACGAAGTGAGAGAAGGGTATGAAGAAGTAGAAAAAGAGAAAACAGAAGGTCGAATGTTTTTCAAAAGACGAAGCAAAGCAAAAAGGCCAAGCCACCGTGTTCGTAGAGCTTATTTTGATTTAGAGAAGTGGGCTGCGAAGCATGATGTCGGTCGTAAGGAGTATGAAACGATCGATGAGTGGGTGGATCGGTTAGGTTTATACGGGGAAGTTGACTCTTCTATCTTAGAAGTTTATAAAACAGTTAGGTATAGACAAGATGAAGACTTGGACTTTAACGAATCTCAGTATTTAAAAGCGATACAAACTATGAAAAATACATTAAAGCAAAAAGCAGATGAACAGAAGAAGGAAAGAGAAGAGTGAATTTAAAGAGGCTGGGGCAAAAGATTTGGAGTGTGGTGGAACCGAACCACGAACAATTAGTCTAGTCTTTAAGGTTAGGTGACCACTCATTTTGATGGAGCAGTGATAAAAGGTAACCCCCAAACGAAGTCAAGATATGGCTTCGTTCGGGGTTTTGTATTAACAATTAGTTCTGTCCCATTCTCTTTTCATTAATTATGAGGACTATTTTGATAGCTTCTTAGTAACTTCTTTAAATGAAGTAACTCGTTATGGTAATCCATTAGTGTTGATGCTAACGGTAAAAGTTTAAGTCGATCTTGGTCATCCTCTTCATATACTTTTAATAATTGATCAACTAGTTTTGGAATGTCAGGTTCGTGGATCTTTTCAAGTGGATCAACTTCTTTTTTACGAATACGCCCTAAATACATTAAAATTAACTTCTCATGCGTGTGTAACGTCTTATCGACTTCTTCAATAATTTGCTTATTAATGTCTCGTGGTATGTTTTCAATATCATCGTCCATCCGGTGCAACGTATTTAATACGAGAAATGATTTATTTGATGTATGAATAAGTTGACGGAACAATACAAGCTTCCTAGCTCGTTCATAACCTCTCTTACGCGAATAAGTACGTTCTTCTGAAAACAAGTGATACGTTTGGTCAACTTTAGATAAGTCAGCGCTAAGTCGGTCGATTTCCTTTTTCAATGCTGGCTGGTCTGATAAGTGTCTCGTTGTAACACGAATCCATTGTAAAATATCTGATGTCGTACGGTTGATATCCTCAAACAGTTTTGTTTCGTACTTCGGTGGTAAAAAGGCTAAGTTAACGACAAAAGCTGAAACAATGCCTATAAAGATCGAACTGAAGCGAATACCGGCAAATTCTAAAAAGGGCATTTCAGTTGTATCCATTATCGCAATGACTGCAATAATTGCGATGAAAGTCGTGTCCTCTTTCATTTTTAAAATCATACAAATCGCGATAACCGTCACAATGCCAAAACCGATGATGAACGGTTCATTACCGACTGATAATACTAAAACTATGGCTAAAATAGCACCGATTATATTAGCTTGCACCTGCTCTACGATTGTTTGAACAGATCGATAAATAGATGGTTGTATAGAAGATACTGCTGCAATAGCGGCAGCAAATACCCCAGCTTCAAAACCGAATCCACTTGCAACGTATAAGGCAACGACAGTAGCAAGGCCTGTCTTAAATGCGCGCGCACCGACTTTCATTAAAATACCTTCCTCTCACGATCAATCATTTCTTTCCATTATATTCATATATACACTATATCAGATATAATATTACTGTTATGTATGAACTGTTTATGTATTCAATTCCACCAAAACGGATTATTCTAACCTAAAATTGACCAAAAAAGAGGCTTTCGCATAAAGCGAAAGCCTTAGTTCTGGTAAAACCAGAAAGGAAGGGAGTTTCATAACATCATGTTCCTTCGATAAGGGGTAATCCAAAAAATTCTGAATTATCTATATTTTATCATAGTGTTTTGAAAATTCAACCTATTTCAATATTTTTTATGAAATTTATAGTTGGCTGAATGTTGCTTCAACAGCCTTTAACGTCTGATCGATATCTTCTTCAGTGTGTGCAGTCGTTAAAAACCATGCTTCGTATTTAGAAGGAGCTAAGTTAATCCCTTGGTCTAACATGATTTTAAAGAAGCGACCAAACATTTCGCCATCTGTATTTTCAGCTTGTTCATAGTTTGTAATTTCTTCATTAGTGAAGAAGACGGTAAGCATCCCTTTTAAGCGATTAATTTTAACAGGTAGATTATATTTATGAGCATGTTGTAAAATCCCTTGTTCAAGCTTTTCACCTAGTCGATCCATTTCATCGTAAATACCTTTTTGTTGTAGTACTTCTAAACAGGCGATGCCTGCTGCCATTGATGCAGGGTTACCTGACATCGTTCCGGCTTGATAAGCTGGTCCGAGTGGTGCAACTTGTTCCATAATGTCAACGCGACCACCATAAGCTCCGATTGGTAGCCCACCACCGATAATTTTACCCATCGCTGTCATATCCGCTTGTACATTTGTGATCTCTTGTGCACTGCCATAATGAAAGCGGAATGCCGTAATCACTTCATCAAAAATTAAAAGACTGTCATTTTCATGTGTCAGTTGTTTCACTTCTTCTAAAAAGCCAGGTTTAGGCTCTACTAGACCAAAATTACCTACGATTGGTTCAACTAGAACTGCTGCAATGTCATCACCAAACTTACTTAACGCTTCTTTAAACGGTTCAATGTCGTTAAAAGGAACTGTTATAACTTCTTGTGCAATACTAGTTGGGACGCCTGCTGAATCTGGGCTGCCTAAAGTCGATGGGCCTGACCCTGCTGCGACTAAAACTAAGTCAGAGTGGCCGTGATAACAACCAGCAAACTTAATAACTTTTGTTCGGTTCGTATATGCTCTAGCTACACGGATTGTCGTCATTACAGCTTCCGTACCAGAGTTAACGAAGCGAACTTTCTCAAGTGAAGGTATTGCATCCGTTAGCATTTTGGCAAACTGATTTTCAAGTTTAGTTGGTGTACCGTAAAGAACACCGTTTTCTGCTGCACTTTTGATCGCATCAGTAATATGTGGGTGTGCATGACCTGTAATGATCGGTCCGTAAGCCCCTAAGTAGTCAATATAATGATTACCATCAACATCGTAAAAGTGAGCACCTTCTCCTCTTTCCATAAAAACAGGTGTTCCACCACCGACACCTTTAAAAGCTCTTGATGGTGAATTAACGCCACCTACGATTAAGTCTTCTGCTTCTTTATATAAGATTTCAGATGTTTGTCTATTCATTATTTCATTCCTCCATATGTATACGTTCTATTTTTATATTCTATCATAGAAGACTTTCATGCTTCAGTCTTTGTCATCATAGGTTATAGTAATGAACTATTGTAAAGTAGGGATGTTAAATGGAAGTCCACTTTCTATCGTTATTTTTTGTTATGGTCGTGCTTTCTGGAAGTTTATATATTTTTTCCCGTAATTATAGTGAAGTAAGGGGCTCTTTTTCGAAAGAATTGTTCAGTGCGTTTATAGCGATTTATTTTATACTAATGTTAGGTTTTGCATTAATTTACTTTATATTAGCTGAGATGGGATATGTTTTGCTTCAAGGGGAATTGCTTCAAACCGGAACATCGGTCGAACGGTTTTTGCATGCTATATATTTTAGCGGTGTGACGTTAATGACGATCGGTTACGGTGATATTACGCCAGTTGGGATCGGACGAGCCGTTGCATTAATTGAAGCATTCATTGGATTTTTATTACCTGCAGCTTTTTTCTATAAACTATTTAAATAATAAGATTTGTCAGATGCAAGAATGTTCGGTAATCTTATTATAAAAGTGGTATATAGGAGGAATTAAAAATGGCAGTAGAAATAGGAAAACAAGCACCTGATTTTACATTACCAGCAAGTAATGGAGAAGATGTATCTTTATCAGATTATAAAGGGAAGTACGTCGTTTTATATTTTTATCCGAAAGATATGACACCTGGTTGTACTACACAGGCATGCGATTTTAGAGACAATCACGAAAGTTTTAAAGATTTAGATGCCGTTATTTTAGGTGTTAGTCCAGATCCAGTTAAGCGTCATGAGAAGTTTATTGAAAAACATGACCTTCCATTCTTACTTTTAGCAGATGAAGATCATAAAGTCGCTGAAGATTATGATGTATGGAAATTTAAGAAGAACTTTGGTAAAGAATATTATGGTATCGAGCGCTCTACATTTATTATTGACCCAGATGGGAACTTAGTGAAAGAGTGGCGCAAAGTCAAGGTTAAAGACCACGTAGAAGAAGCGTTAAATTATATTAAAGAAAATTTATAAGCAACGAAAGATCGAGGAACGGCTTTTAATAAGCTGTTCCTTCTATACATAAGGAGAGATACAGTGAAAATTATAACAACTTGTCGAGTAAAAGATTCTATTAAAAACGAACTTGTAAAACGTTTTAAAGATGTAAACTTCGTATGGCATGAATCGATAGGTGAAGCAGAAAAAGATCTAAATCAAGCTGAAGTCTTAATCACTTACGGTGAAGATTTAGAAGACCATCATATTGAAGCAGCTCATAATTTAAAGTGGATAATGGTTATTTCAGCTGGTTTAGATGAGATGCCGTTTAGTAAAATTGAAGAAAAAGGAATTCTCGTAACTAATGTTAGAGGTATTCATGCAATCCCGATGGCTGAATACGTGATTGCGATGATCTTACAAGTAAGTAGACAGACGAAAACATTAATCGAAAATGAAAAGCAGCACAAGTGGGACCGTAAAGTGAAAATGGAAGAAATCACAGGAAAGACGATGCTAGTTGCGGGTACTGGTGCAATTGGTCAGGAAGTCGCACGCTTAGCCAAGGCGTTCCGCATAGAGACAATTGGTGTATCTCAAAGCGGAAAACTGAAAGAACATTTTGATCGTTGTTATAAAAATGAAGAGTTAAATTCGTTACTAGGTGAAGCGGATTTTGTAATTGGTGTGTTGCCTGCAACTGATGAAACTGAACATTTCTTTTCAAAAGATCAATTTAAGCAAATGAAAGAAAGTGCCATATTTTTAAATATGGGGCGTGGTAAGACAGTTGATGAAGCAGCAATCACTGAATCATTAAAGGAAAATGAATTTCAACATGCCGTATTGGATGTGTTTGAAGAAGAACCATTAGATGAAGAAAGTCTATTATGGGATTTAGACAATTGTACAATTACACCGCATTTGTCTGGTATATCTAGACATTACCAACCGAGAGCTTTTGAAATTTTTGAAGAAAACCTAGAAACGTATATAAAAGAAGGAAAGTTAGTTAAAAATATAATTGACCCAAAGAGGGGGTATTAAAGTTGCGTATTTACACACGCTCAGGAGATAAAGGGGAAACATCATTAATCTTTGGTAAAAGAGTTAAAAAGAACGACCTTAGAGTAGAAGCTTATGGAACTTGTGATGAAGCAAATTCTATGATCGGTTTAGGAAGAAGTCATTTAACGAATGAAGAATTTGAAGGAAAACAACAAGTGGTTGAAGCTTTGCATCAAGTGCAGACGATCTTATTCCATGTCGGTGCTGAATTAGCGACTCCTCAAGACAAGGAAGTGGCATGGAAGTTGAGAAAAGATCATATTGAATCATTAGAACAACAGATAGACAAGTGGGATCAATCATTGCAACCTCTCAATAATTTCATTTTACCTTCAGGACACCCTAGCGCAGCAGCACTTCATTCAGCTAGAACAATCGTTAGAAGAGCTGAAAGAGTTGCGGTAGCATTAGAAGATGAAGTTGAAAATGATTTAGTTGTATCTTATTTAAACCGTTTATCAGACTTCTTGTTTGTTGCAGCTCGCTATGTGAATCAATCTGTAGGCGGTGAAGAACTACCGTTAAACACTGATGTATAAAAAGGTTTCCAATCACATATAAATTGACAAATCATCTTGAGAACATTTACACTATTTATAAAGATTATTAAGTAATAATATTATTGAGTTGGAAAGAGAGGTGCATGACGGTGTCTGAAGAAAGAATGCAAGAAGCGTTAGCAACTTTGAAGTCGTCAGGTGTTCGAATTACACCGCAACGTCATGCAGTGCTTGAATATCTCATGCATTCGATGAACCATCCAACTGCGGATGAGATTTATAAAGCACTTGAAGGTAAATTCCCGAACATGAGTGTGGCAACAGTATATAACAACTTACGTGTCTTTTTAGATATTGGATTAGTTAGAGAATTAACTTATGGTGATTCATCAAGTCGCTTTGACTGTAATACTACTGAACACTACCATGTTATTTGTAACTCATGTGGGAAAATTGTAGACTTTCATTATCCAGCATTGGATGAAGTTGAACAATTAGCTGAGCAAGTTACTGGCTTTAATGTGAGCCATCACCGCATGGAAGTATACGGAACGTGTACAGACTGTCAAGAAAATAAAAGCCACTAACAATTAGAGCTGATCTTTTAGGTCAGCTCCTTTTTATGACATATTATAATAATGAAATTGGCAAAAAAAGAAAGCTAGACTACGAAAGTCAGCTTTCTTTTTGTTCTTCACTCGTATACTTTTTAGAATTGTATTTTTCATCAAACTCTTTACCTTCTAGATTTCTATCTAGGGTTAAAGGTTGTTTACAAAACATACATGCATCAACTCGACCGAGCATTTTTGTTTGCTTACCACATTCTGGGCACTCAACAGGAACAGCTTTAGTTGAGAGCATTCCAATCCAAAAGTAAATGACAGTGCTTAAACCGATTGCAACAATGCCAAGAAACATAAAGATTAACATTAACCATTCAGTTTCACGGAAGAACAGGCCAATATACATAATAATCATACCTGCGAATATTAAGCCTAATGCAACTGAGCGGATTTTATTAATTTTGTTACTGTATTTTAAGGCCATTAATTGGGTACCTCCCTTATATAACACTTAAATATATTATTGCCTTGTTTTTCTCTATAGACAACAGAAGTATAGCACATTTTTTGTGACATGTATGTGAAGAAAGAGGAAATCCAAAAGATTTGTCGAAATGTATGTTCAGAGTGAAATTAGGAGGAAATGAAGATGGAAGATGTGTTACGTCCAATATACCAAGAGAGAGCGAGCAGTTCGAGTACACTAGGGATATTAATGTTAGAAAAAGTAGAAAGCCATAAATCTGTAACGGATTATTTTGATTGTATACTACTCGTTATAGTTAATAGTTCCGAAGAAGATTGGTATGTTAAACATTATGAATTTAATAATAAGAAAGCAGCCATGCATATTGTGACAGAGAAACTACTTAAAGAATGGATCAACACAAGTGGCTATAGGAAAGTAGTAGATTGGTTAACGCGTGGGACTATCATCTTTGACCGAAATGAATATTTAGCTCAACTAAAAGCAAGACTACGAGATTTCCCCGAAAGTACAAGACAATTAAGAAAAGCTATTGAATTTGCTAAGTTAGTCCGCTCTTATCGAGAGTGCAAAGAACTGTTTGAATCGAAGCATTACTTAGATGCTAACAGTTTAATGGTTCGATCGCTACATTACTTAGCCAGGCTAACCGTGTTAGAAAAAGGGTTTCATCCAGAAATTATAGTATGGCACCAAGTAAAACGAATAGATCCTGAAGTTTACAAGTTATATCAAGAGTTAATCGAAAGTGAAGAACCAGCCGAAAAGCGAATTCAACTGATGATGCTCGCAAGTGATTTTGCGATACATTCAAGAGCCGAACAAGGAGCTGCTCACTTATTAGATATAATGAGACAACAAGAAGAACCATGGACTTTCGGAGACTTGAAAGTACACCCAGAGATTAAACACTACACATTAGACTTATCAATATTACTGGAGTACTTAGTGGAACGGGATATTGTTGAAACGAAGCTAATCGAAACAAAAGGAAAGAATGTTTATCATCGTTGTTACCAAGTTAAATAGATATACTCATTGAAGCTCACTTGAAATAGTGGGCTTCTTTTTATGTACTCAACCTTTAATAGGAAAATAACACCAATTAAATTCTGTTTAAAAAGTTGTTGACTGTTAAAAAGTTATCGTGCTATATTAATAAACGTCGCATTGAGAGACGAACTTACAACTTAATGAAAGTTGAGCGTAGCTCTCAAACGAAAATAAAAAAGTTGTTGACTTACCTTTTGAAATTTGGTATATTTAAGA
>NZ_AKIF01000070.1 GCF_000269905.1 Alkalibacillus haloalkaliphilus C5 | reverse complement strand
AAAATTATTAATCTATTACATGAACAAAACTATAAAGAGCTAAAAGAATTAATTAAAGCAAAAGATTAATAGCAGAAAGATGTGGATTACATGCTTGACTTAGTCATACTATTTTTCGTCGGATTAACCGCAACTATTCTCGGTACTTTAGCCGGTGGTGGTGGGCTTGTTAGTTTACCAGCTATGCTTGCTCTAGGTGTTCCAGTTCATTCGGCTATTGGTGCTAACAAAGTGACCAATTCGATCAGCTCATTCGTCACCTTCCTAATGGTGTTAAGACATAAAGGGGTGACGATGAAAGAAGGCTTAAAAATCATTCCTATTAGCTTAGGTGGTGGAGTAACAGGTGGGATTATCGCTTCCTCTCTACCACCTGATTTAATGTACAAAATAGCCATTGGCCTTCTAATATTCGCTTTTCTTTTCTCCTTTATTAGTAAAGGGGACTTCTCAGGCAAAAACCACTTTCGGTTTAAAACGCGTGGAACCCCTTTATTATTTGGAATTGGTCTTTATGATGGATTATTTGGACCCGGCCAAGGCACATTGATGTTTTACGTATTTTCGTACATGAGAATTGCTTACTATCGTGCAGTCGGTTTAATGAGAATTGCAACATTCGCAAGTTGCTTTGGAGCAGCTATTAGTTTCATTGCAGCTGGTCATATCATTTGGACGATTACGTTTGCCTTAATTGGCGGTTCATTAATCGGCGCACAAGTAGGAGTGCGTTTAGCCGGAAAGTTAAACCCTGATCACATTAAACCTTTACTTCGCATTGTGACTGCAGCCCTAATTATACACATTATAATTGATCACGTGATTTTGTAGGGCATTTGAACGATTTTTTCAATGCTTTCATAAATAACTCTGTTCAATTTTAAATCAAGTATGAACTTGGACTTATATATCTGTTTTAAAATAAACGCATTTGTTGGCAAATCTTAGCGAATTTTATATTTTAAACATTATAAAAAACCTCTAGACACACTTGTTTAGAGGGTTTTATAAGGCCAATGGATTATCTATGACGAATATACAAAATTTTCTTATAATTTATGTTACAATAAAAGTTGTACAATAGGGTTCTCATGGGTGGTGGCTGGCTCTCTGAAAGAGGGTGATGCTTATGACTGTTTTTGAAACGCTCTTCTTAATGGTCTCTTTCGGATCATTAGTCGCAGCCATTCTGTCAGTTGGAAAGTGAGTAACCACCCATAAGCCTGGTGAGCATGGGTGATTACCAAACCTGTAGCGAGCCGCTCCCTTTAGAGAGCTATTGTACAAAGCCATTGGTGTTGCCGCACCGATGGCTTCTCCTTTTGCACTCTTCACTCTTCATTATTGTACATTAAAATACTTTAAATTCAAAGTATTTTAAAACATTACGACACAAAAGCATTCTTCAATAAAGACATCACCTTAATTATACTATATAACGAACAAATTATTAACCATTTTTTTAATTCCAAGACGCACACACCGTTTAATATATGTTTTCAACTTTTTATTTATGAAAGTAATTGTTGAAAAAATAATTGAAAATAATTCTCATTTATTCGTTGACTCTCCACCCACTGGAGAGTTTATTATTTTATTTGGAATTGATAATCATTATCAATTATTTAAAGCAAGAATCTTGTGCAGAAAGTTTGTGTCATATGAAGTTAAAATACTTAATCCCAGTTTTAATTGTTTTGTCAATGATTTCCCTGTTTATCGGAGCGACAAACATTAGTCTAATGGACTTAAATCAATTATCAGCACAACAGCAACAAATCTTATTACAAAGTCGACTTCCTCGTCTAGCTAGTATATTGATCGCTGGAGCTACAATGGCTGTATGCGGATTAATCATGCAACAATTAAGTCGAAATAAATTTGTCTCCCCCACAACCGCGGGCACAATGGATTCTGCTAGGTTAGGCATTCTTGTTTCCCTGCTTGTATTCACATCAGCAAGCCCGATGCAGCAAGCTATTACAGCTATGGTATTTGCTGTATTAGGACGATGATCTTTATGAAGATCTTAGAGAAGATAAAGTTTAAAGATGCAATTTTCATTCCGCTTGTAGGGATTATGTTTGGTAATATTATCGGTTCCATCACAACATTTTTTGCTTATCAACATGATTTAATACAAAGTATGACAGCTTGGCTTCAAGGTGATTTTTCTATGATACTAGCGGGCCGTTACGAGCTGTTATACATAAGTGTGCCATTACTTGCAATTGCTTATTTTTATGCTAATAAATTTACAATTGCAGGAATGGGAGAAGATTTTTCTACAAACCTTGGGTTGAACTATAAACAAATCATTAACTTGGGGCTAATTATAGTCGCTGTGGCAACTTCGGTAGTCGTTCTAACAGTAGGGTTAATTCCGTTTCTTGGCTTAATCATACCAAACATTGTCTCAATATACCGTGGGGATCATTTACGCAAAAACTTACCTCACACAGCTGTCTTAGGTGCTGTGTTCGTGTTAGCCTGTGACATTTTAGGGCGAGTCGTTATTTATCCATACGAAATCCCAATAGGCTTAACAGTGGGTGTAATCGGTAGTGGTATATTTATTTACTTGTTATTAAGGAGAAAGGCATATGTATAACAGAACTAAACTGATCATACTCGCTGCAATCGCCCTGCTTCTGACGACATTATTTCTTTTTTGGAATTTAGGAGAACACTGGGATTATGTACTACCCAGAAGAACGATGAAAATACTAGCGATTATCTTAACAGGTAGTGCTATTGCTTTTGCGACCGTAATCTTTCAAACCGTAACTAATAACCGGATTTTAACACCGAGTATTATTGGTTTAGACTCTCTTTATCTATTAATTCAAACAGGGCTTATATTTATATTTGGTTCTACTCATTTAACAATCGTGAACCAATACTTCAATTTCTTTTTATCAGTTGGTTTAATGATTCTTTTTGCATTGCTGCTTTACCGTTTTCTTTTCAAAAGAGAAGGGCAAAATATTTACTTCCTTTTACTCGTTGGGTTAATTTTAGGAACGTTTTTTAGCAGTCTATCAGAATTTATGCAAGTGTTAATTGATCCCAATGAGTTCCAAGTCGTTCAAGATCAAATGTTTGCTAGCTTTAACAATGTCAATACTGACCTGTTTTATATAGCGTTAGCCGGAATGACATTGACCTCTTTATACTTTTTAAGGTTTGCAAAGTACTTAGATGTTTTATCACTCGGTAAAGACCAGGCAATTAATCTAGGTGTTGACTATGATTACGTTGTGAAACAAATCTTCATAATTGTTGCAGTCTTAATCTCCATTGCCACTGTATTAGTTGGTCCTATTACATTTTTAGGGTTGCTGGTGGCCAATGTAGCTTATGAATTTCTAAAAACCTATCGACACCGCGAGCTGATTATCGGAGCAATGCTCATTAGTGTTATTGCTTTAGTCGGAGGACAATTCATTGTTGAGAGAATCTTTACTTTCTCCACAACAATCAGTGTCATTATTAATTTCGTTGGTGGCGTGTACTTTATTTATCTACTATTAAAGGAGAGTCGAGCATGATTGAAGTTAAAGAGCTTTCTAAAAAATATGGTGACAAGACCGTTGTTGATGATGTGTCAGTCAACATTCAGAGAGGAAAAGTTACATCCTTCATCGGGCCAAACGGTGCAGGTAAGAGTACTTTGCTTTCTGCAGTAAGCCGACTCATTCAATATGATCTTGGTGAAATCAACATCGACCGCAAGAAGATGAGTGAATGGAAGAGTCGTGAGCTTTCAAAAAAGATGGCGATTTTAAAACAAGCGAACCACATTACCGTTAAATTAACAGTGCGTGAACTTGTATCATTCGGTCGTTTTCCATATTCACAAGGTCATCTAACTAAAGAAGATGAAGAATACATTGATGAAGCTATTGCTTTTATGGAATTAGAAGATTTAGAGAACCAGTATCTTGATGAGTTAAGTGGTGGTCAAAAACAACGTGCTCACATAGCCATGGTCATCGCTCAAGATACTGAATACATTTTACTCGATGAACCTTTAAATAACTTAGACATGAAGCACGCTGTGCAAATTATGAAAGTGTTAAGAAGATTAGTCGATGAATTAGACAAAACAGTTGTCATTGTCATTCACGATATCAACTTCGCATCCTTTTACTCTGATTACATCGTCGCTTTAAAAGATGGAGCCATTATTAAACAAGGCCCCGTTGATGACATTATCGAAGAATCGACACTTCGTGAAATATACGATATGGACATTCCGATCCAACAGATGAACCGTTGCAAAGTTTGTGTGTATTTCGGATAAAAAAATAATATGAGGTGACTTAAATGAAAAAATTAATTGTTATTATGAGTTTAGTTTTATTAACATTAGCTGCTTGTGGTACTGATGAGGACAGCGGAGCACAAGATGAGAATACTATTACAATTGAACACGAGCTCGGTGAAGCAACCGTCGTTGAAAATCCCGAAAATGTTGTTGTCTTCGATTTAGGAATGTTGGACACGTTAGACACATTAGACATACCAGTAACTGGTGTTCCAAAAGATAACCTTCCTTCTTACTTATCTCATTACGAATCTGATGAGTATGAGCATGCTGGTGGCTTAAAAGAACCTGATTTTGAAGCGATCTATGGAATGGAACCTGATTTAATTATTATATCTGGAAGACAAGCGGATCTTTATGAAGACCTTGAGGAAATTGCTCCTACTGTTTACGTTGAAACGGATTCTGAAGCTTACATGGAGTCAATCTCACATAATGTTGGTATAATTGGTGACATATTTAACGTTCAAGATGAAGTAAACGAAGCAATTGACGAGATTCAAGCTGAAGTCAATGCTGTTCAAGAGCTGACATCATCAAGTAATGAAACAGGACTTATTACACTTGCAACTGGTGGTAGTGTTAGCGCTTATGGTTCTGGTTCACGTTTTGGATTAATCCATGACATGTTAGGTGTCACACCAGTTGATGACAGTATTGAAGTAGCAACACACGGACAAAACATTTCATTTGAATTTATCGTTGAGCAAGACCCTGATTATTTGTTCGTAATCGACCGTGATGCAGTTGTAGAGGGAGAAGCTACAGCACAAGAAACTATTGAAAACAGTCTAATTGAAAATACAACTGCTTATCAAAACGATCAAATATTCTATTTAAACCCTGAATACTGGTACATTGCAGATGGTGGACTTCAGTCAGTAAGCGAAATGGTATATGAAATTAAAAGTGCAGTAGAATAGATTTTAGAGGTGGCTAATATGAAAGACCGCTTTACAATCGGAGAAATAGCCAAACTACACAACATCTCAGTTAAGACACTAAGGTATTACGATGAAATTGATTTATTTAAACCAATTGAAGTCGACCAAAACAATAATTATCGCTATTACTCTACGGATCAGTTCGAACATTTAAATACGATCAATTACCTTAGAAACCTTGGTGTTCCATTAAAAAACATTAAGGAGCAATTTGTTAAACGAGACCTTAACTTTTTTCTTGATATTCTAAAAAAACAACAGCAAGAAACAGAAGATAAAATTCGTGAGTTACAACATATAAACGAGCGAGTGCAAAACAGAATCTCTGAACTTGAATGGGCTAAAAGTAATCAAAACATAGGCAAACCTTTCATTAAATCATTTAGTGAACGTAAGATAATACAAATTCAAAAGCCTATTAAATCGAATTCCGAACTTGAAATTTCTTTAAGGAGAATTGAGAACATCGCAGAGCTGAAGTCATCAATTTTCATTGGTTCTGTCGGTGTTACGCTTCCGATTAATCAATTACAAAGTGAAGAATCTAAAAAATACAACTCAGTATTTCTACTCGTTGAAGAAGAAGTTGTAGCAGATGATATTGCAACCACATTACCTGCAGGGCAATATGTTTGTATGTATTGCAATGATGATCGAATCAATTCAAAACAGTACTATGATCAAGTAATTGAATATATCGAAGAAAATCAACTTACTATTAAAGGTGATGCGATCGAACGAACGATTATAGACCATTACATCACCTATAAACCTGAGGAATTCCTATCCGAAATCCAAATACCTGTAATTTAGTAAACACTCGCCTCCCCCCCTTAGGCGAGTGTTTATTATGTAAAGTGAGCCAATTAGTAAAAGATTCTTCCTTTTTTCCTCTCTTTTCTTAATCTCCATATACCAAACACCCAAATAACGGCACCAACCTGCCATAACAATCGTTCATCGGCTTCAAGCATCGTGTAATTCACAAATTCAATAACCGAATCCCAATCCTCATTTGGGTAAACAAAAATTACTGGGATTAAACCAATAAGAACAGAGAGTATTCCAATCCAAATTAAAATTTTTGCGAATACTTTCAATTTTATTCCCCCAATTAAACTTGCTGGATCTCTCTTTTTTTGTTGTCATATGCCGAATTTTCAGACTTTTGTACCATTGTAGCACAAATCGTTTATTTTGAAAGCAATAATTTGAATTTATTTGAGGATTGATTCTGACTAAAGTTTTAGTTTTTTAATGAATTTAAAGATATTTGAAACCTTATCATTTCCATTTCAATGCATTTACAATATACTAGTAAACAGATAGGAATTAAAGGAGTTGGGGTAATGACACAGAAAATATATGTAATCCATGAAAATTCAGAGTGGACAGAGCCATTGCTTAAAGCATTGAATCAGTTAGATGTACCATACGAAGATTGGTTTATTAACGAAGGGTCAATTGATTTAACAGAAGAACCTCCCGAAGGAATCTTTTACAATAGAATGAGTGCTTCTTCTCACACACGTAACCATCGTTATGCACCTGAATTAGCAACAGCTGTATTAGCATGGTTAGAGCAACATGATCGTACTGTCCTTAACGGTAGTCATGCGTTAGACCTTGAAATAAACAAAGCAAGACAATACACAGCATTACAAAAGACTGGTATACAAACACCTAAAACGATTGTTACTGTTGGAAGACAACAATTAATTGAAGCAGCTCACAAAATGGAAAAACCTTTTATAACAAAACATAACCGCGCTGGAAAAGGGTTAGGTGTACAACTTTTTCAAACTGTAGAAGCTTTGGAAAGTTACGTTTATAGCGATGAATTTGAAGAGCCTATTGATGGTATCACTTTGCTTCAACAATATATTGAATCACCTGATGCTTCAATTACACGTTGTGAATTTATTGGCGGGAAGTTCTACTATGCGGTTAAAGTTGATACTTCAGAAGGGTTCGAACTATGCCCTGCAGACGCATGTTCTATTGAGGATCAATTTTGCATGACAACAGAAAATACTCGAGAGAAGTTTCAAATCATTAGCGATTTCAAACATTCTATTATTCAGCAGTACGAAACATTTTTAAGCGATAATAAAATCGATTTTGCTGGCATTGAATTCATTTATGACTTAGAGGGCAATATATATACTTATGATATCAACACAAATACGAACTACAACTCAGATGCAGAAAGTAAAGTTGAAATGTATGGGATGCAAGCAATCGCCAACACTCTCAACCGTTACTTAAACAAAGTCTATTACTAGAGTTAAAAAAAGTCCCTAAAGCTATATGCCTTAGGGACTTAAACGTTCAATAAATTGGTTAATTTCCTCAACTAACTCCTCCGATAACGGAATAGACGGGTCAGCATATGACGACATATCATTTGGACTCGGGGAATCTTTCAGCACATGATTCATACCATCAACAATGACTAGGTCATTATAAGGGTACGCTTCAGCTAAAGTTTCCGCATCTTCAACAAATACTTGAGTATCATGTGTCCCTTGTGCAATTAGTGTTGGCACAGTTATGGATGCAGCTATTTCTGTTGGATTATAAGTAAACCATGTTGCTAAAAATGGCTGCACGGTCGGTCTAAACAAGCTATACAATTCACTACTTACATCTTCAACATATTCGCCTTCTTGCAAGCTTTCAATAATCATTTCCGCTTCTTCAAGTAAATCACCTGTTAATTGACCTTCCAGTTGATCAAGTAAAACTTCACTCATCGGTCGGCCAGCACCAGCAAGTGAAACTAAACCATCAACATCGACTTGTAACGCTGCCAAGCTCCCAATTAACGCTCCTTGACTATGACCTACTATGATTAGTTGGTCGTACTGCTCTTTTTCGTCTAACTTTTGTAACCACTTAACTGCATCTTCCACTAAGTCTTCAATGGCTAACTCTTCTTCTGGAATCGTCACTTCACTATTTTCACCAGCACCACGTTTACTATATCTTAAACTTGCTACATTTTGTTCAGCTAAAGTTTCAGCTACCATTTTCAAACTATCATTTTCCATACCTGGTGAATTACCGTTTCGATCTGTTGGGCCTGAACCTGGAATTATTAATGCAACTGTATGAACCTCTTCTCCTTCTGGCTCTATCAACTCACCTTGTAAAGGACCAAACTCTGTATCGACTGTCATCCAATTAACCTCTTCTTGATCATCTTCTTCTGCAAGTAAGCCACGCTCGAGCTTAAAATCAAAAGTGTGCCCTTGTTGATTAAAATCACCTTCAAACGTTTCATCCTCAGTTAACTCACCTGTAAATTCAATAAATTGACCTGGAATATCCATCTCAAACGATACGACATCCTCCTCAACGTCTATATCCGAGAGAGGATATTGGTCAATACCTTGTACAGGAATGCTGATGAAACCAATGATTTCTCCTTCTTCACCTTCGTCTTCTTCAAATGACACTTGAATATTTAACGGCACTTCAGGCACTTCTATTGTCCCATGCCAATCACCTAATAAACCTTCTTTCACATTCTCCTCTACTTCAGGTTCTTCCCCATTGGAACACCCAACAATAAATAACAACACCGCTAATAATAATATTTTCACTAGTTACTACCTCACTTAGTCATATAATAGGAATTCACTTAAATGATCACCAATACAAAGAACCATATAATCATAACAGTTAAGACAACGAACTTTGCAAATGCACCACCTAAAAACCCTAACAACGAACCAATAGATGCTTTAAAAGCTTCTTCATAAGTTCGTTTTTGTAACATTTCAACGACGAATACAGCAACAGTCGGAACTATTAAAATGCCGAATGGCGGGATAATAAAAGAGCCGACAATGACACCAATGGCAGCTGCCCATTCCCCTCGTTTTGATCCACCGTACTTTTTAACGAAATAACTATTTGCAATAATATCAGCCACTACAACAATTACAGTCAATACAACCATCGACCACCAAAAAAATGCTGTTAATGGTTCGTTATTAATTGCAAAATGATAGACTAAAAAACCGCCCCAAATGACAAGCGGGGCTGGAATAATTGGGAATATAATACCAGCATAACTTAATAAAAGCAGTACTATAACTAAAATCCACCATAAAATATTTACAAAATCCATTTAGTTCACTCTCTTTACGGGCGTTGGCCCCAAGGTTCTATTTGTCCAATAATATATCGACCTTTTGGGTTGTTAATAGCATCTATTACACCTTTTGAAATTTCTTCATGTGTTAACCATCTAGATCTATTTGAAGACTCCTCTACCATATAGCAAGTTGAACTTGGCTATATCGACAATGGCTAGGCACTTTTATTCTATCTCTTATATCCTTAAGGTTGGCGCTACTACCGGTTACATGAAATAAGGACCACTCTTTATTATTGTTTACTGATTTTATTATAACAGATAACGGGTCTTTTCCTGGAACATTGTGGACCCATGCGACTACTAAGTCAAATGATCCGTATATTCTTTGTGCTTCTTGCAATTCTGACATGAGTTGTTCCTCATATCTATAATCAACCAATATAGCGTTAACGTTAGATTGATCGCTTGTTAGTAGTGACATCTTTTCTTCAGTACGTCCTATAACTGAAACATAACAAGCTTGATTAGCCACCCACAAGGTTGTATCACGCAACATTCCTGTTCCACCTACAATTAATACATGGTCCACTTTACCACCCCTATACTGTTCAATTTCGACTTAAATGATTGTAATTCCTTCAACAGATCGCTAACTAGAAAAACAAAAAGCGCCCTTAATATTATAAGAGCGCTTTCCTCCTAACCGTTGTTATGATCAGACTCCACTTCTTCTAAATCAAATGATATGACACGGTCAGTTTGCGGATTATAAGTTACTTTTCCTCTCACTTTAACGCGTTCATCATCTGATTCTACGTTAAACTCATATGTTTCTCGACGACGATCATCTGACATCTCTTCTTCACCAACAAATTCATAATCCGTCACTTCATATCTTGGGTAAGCAACTTGCAAAACTTCTAATAAATAACGTCCAAACATTTCTTCCTCTAACTCTGGTGAGGGTTCGATTTCAACGTCGATAATACCAAAATCTAAATCTGCTCCTAATGCTAAGAAAGCTTGACGATGTAAATTTAAACGGTGAGGCGGATAACCATCTACAGTATCTACAACTTTAACTAAAATTTCGCGGCCAGTTTCAGGAAATTTCACCTTTAACATTTCACCACATTCATAAGGTGCTTGATTACTAACAGCCGTTGTCATGTACTCCAAGTCAGACCACGGAATGTTACACTTCGTTACTTCCCCACCTTCTGTCCACGTCGCTTGACCTTGGACCCGGTCGTTTTTGTCACGTCCAGTGAACGTTTGATTAGGCGTCGGATCATATACATACGTACACGAATGATCCCTAACAAAATCATTTGTATAAAAGTAATATGGGTTCATTTGAATCCTCCTGTATTTGAACATAGTTCTATGTCATATCATATGTTGGTCTATGCTTGGACGGTGACTTGAGACAACATGTAAAAAAAATCATTATTTAAATTGTTTAACATGTGAAACTTTTCTTACTCTAAATAGCAACTCATTTTCCGCATGTCGTTTTCGTGGTATAATATATTAGGACAAACATGAAAGGTAGGGGAGTTTAGTGGGTAAAAGAATATTGTTTTTCTTATTAACAAACATTCTCGTTTTAACAACAATTGTCATTGTTTGGTCTGTCATCACATCATATACAAACATTGGGCCGTTATATGATGGTACAGGCAATATTGGAAGTTACGGAGCATTAGCTCTTTTTAGTATCATTGTCGGTTTTGCTGGTGCCTTTATTTCCTTAGGTATGTCACGTTGGATGGCTAAGAAAATGATGAAGGTTCACGTATTAGACCCTAATGATAACTTATCAACAGCAGAGCGCCAATTAGTTGATCGCGTTCACCGCCTATCACGTGCTGCTGGTTTAATGCACATGCCTGAAGTTGGTATTTATCGTTCAAAAGAGGTAAACGCTTTTGCAACAGGACCAAGTAAGAAACGCTCATTAGTCGCTGTTTCGACTGGTCTATTAGAATCAATGGATGACGATGCAGTTGAAGGTGTATTAGCACACGAAGTTGCGCACGTATCGAATGGTGATATGGTTACGATGACGCTACTACAAGGTGTCATTAACACATTCGTTGTATTCTTGTCTCGTATCGTAGCTGCAGTTGTATCAAACTTTGTACGTGAAGAAATGCGTATGATTGTTCACTTTGCTGCGATCATCATATTCCAAATTCTATTCTCAATCTTAGGAAGCCTTGTCGTCATGGCATTCTCGCGTTACCGTGAATTCCATGCAGACCGAGGTGGTGCAGACTTAGCTGGTAAAGATAAAATGGCCCATGCACTACGTTCATTACAGAACACTGTTGCTAGCGTTAATGACAACAGCAACGACAGTGCAATCCAAACAATGAAAATTAACAATAAAGGCGGCGTTGCACGTCTATTCTCATCTCACCCTGACTTAGATGAGCGTATTCGCCGTTTAGAGCAAAAATAAACACAAGGTTGGCTTATTAAAAAGCCAACCTTTTTTATTACCATATCCACAAGGCAACGAAAGTAGCTAAAATCAACCCTGCCATAACAGGGATAAAGTTTTTCCGCGCTAATTCCATGACAGATACTCCACAAAAGCCTGCTACAGCAACAAGCGATGACCAAGCAACAAGTGCTCCTCCACCAGTCCAAATAGAACCTAACTGACCAATCGCAGCTAACGTTGTCGCATCAACTCCACCAGTCGCTAAAGCTCCTGATAATGCGCCAGTCAATGGTAATCCAGAGAATCCAGACCCATCTAAGCCAGTAATAATGCCAACAAGCAAAATACCAAATGCGGTTAAAAAGGTGCTTTCAGGAATTGCTGCTTGCCCTGCCTCTACTAACTCGAATAAAAATGCAGGCGGTTGCACATCACCTAATGACATAATACTCCCCGAGAATTCACCACTTCCTAAAAAGAAGAAACCTGCGATTGGAATAACTGGACCCATCGCTTTAAAAGCAAACACGAAACCATTTGTAATATGTTCACTTATACGATCTAAAGCCTTTACTTTTCCAAAGGCTAGTGAAGCTAAAGCAAGTAATAATACAGCAACTCCACCAATTAATGCTGCACCATCACCACCTTCAAACCCACCAGTACGTCCTCCAGTTATCTTTGTGTAAATCATAAAAACCATAATCCCTAACATGGCAAGAGGAACTAAAATAGCAAAGACTTTTCTCCATTTATGATTTGCAAGAGATTCGTTCTTTTCCGATGTTTCTTGTTGACCCGGCAACTTTTTAAGCTCTTCTTTGTTTAACGGGTCAGTCGGTTTTCTAATTTTCTTTTTAAACATTAAATAAGTGATGCTGAGAGCTAATGTACCTGAAACGAGAGATAAAATTAACGCTTTATCTGCAATAACACTAGCATCTAACCCTGCTGACGAAGCGCTTAATGTTGGCGCAATTTGCATAATATAATCTGACGACAATGCCATCCCTTGCCCTGCTAAGGCGACTACCATCGCTGCAGCCATGATCGGCAATCCTGCTCTTACAGCAGCAGGCACTAACAATGCACAGATTAATGGTACAGCTGGTGTTGGCCAAAAGAAAAGTGAGATCACGAATGTAATACCTATTAATATTAAAAAAGCAACATGGCCATTCGTCATAAACTTTTGCACTGGTGCGATCATTTGTTGGTCTGCACCTAAATCTTTTAAAGAGTGTAAGAGTGCGACCATAAACGTAATAATTAAGAAAATACTAAACAATTCTTTAGCTGCTGTTAAGTTAGCATTAAATACTGACGTAAAGCCTGTTACTAAACTTCCACTATAAACCCAAGCAACTAAAAATGTTCCAACTAATGTAGGTAAAACAACACCTTTACGGAACACCATAGTTAAAATGACAACAAGTGTCACTAAAGCATATAAACCATGTGAAATGGTTAACTCCATCTTAATGCCCCCTCCTTTGTAGAGCATCATATGTACACTTGCCTATATTGGTTCCACTTGTGCATAACTTTTTAATACAATATTTTTCTTTCGTTAAACCTTGTGGATAAGCTAATCTATTCACAAAGTTACTCACTTTTTTCTACTTTAATTCACAACTAAGTTTACCAATTGAGTTTTTATCCACAAAAAGGTTCTAAGTCAAATGTTAGAATGCCAGATAGGACACTCCTTATTTATAACATGTGTCCTTGTACATGTTTATACTAATGGTGTAATAATACTTTTAGGCACAATCGGTCAAAGCGACGAAAGACAAAGGTTTGTCGCGCTTAATGACTATTGTTTGATTATTAAGACCTTCAAAATACCCGTTGTGTTATTTTTACCAAAGGTATTTCTGAATCTCTTTTTGCTAGATTGAGCTTTCAACCCTGGGAATGTCATGTTTTGATGCAAAAGCATGCAACTCCTTTTGTTTTGTTGGTATAACAAACAAGAGATTAGCGTGTTTTTATTTTCTTGATTACGCACAGAGTTGGTATCAGGTGAGGAGCGAAGGTGGCAACTCCAGCGGGAACAGCACGTGTCTCGAGACCCCACAGGCCTCGCTTTTTGGGCCGAGTGATGCACCTGCGTCTTCAAGCAATGCTACGTAGCAGGTTTCCTCGGTGCAAGTTTCACAGATGCAG
>NZ_AKIF01000069.1 GCF_000269905.1 Alkalibacillus haloalkaliphilus C5 | reverse complement strand
CAGCATTTGATGCGTTGGATGACGTAGCAGAAGTTACTTATGAAGATACGGAAATTGGTCAATTTATTACAGCTATTAATGAAAAATCACCTGAAGAGGGTTACTATTGGGGATTTTTCGTTAATGGTTCAACAGCTGATGTAGGTGCAGGAGGATACGAATTAGATCATGGAGACAATCTACTATTTAAGATCGTAGATGAAGACATATGGCCACATAACACAATTGATGTGAAGGTATCGGCTGTTGGTTTGAATGATGAAGAAGTTTTACCGGTAACGAATGTTGATATTGTTGAATTTGGAACAGCATACGATGCATTGGTCCAAGCAACAGACCAAGAAGGTATTAACTTGGATGTTTCTGTTGATTCCGAGTTTCTAACATTTATTAATGATCTAGATGATCCCCTTGAGGATTCTTTTTACTGGGGCATGTATCTAAATGATGACTCTATGGAGACAGGTCTTGTTAGTTATCAAATGCAAGAAGGGGACCACTTGGAGTTAATTGCTACTGAGTTACCTGATGAAGACTCTCGAAGTGATGATTCTGAAGGGGAACAAGGAAGCAATGATGGAAAAGGAGAATCTAGAAATGAAGAGGAAGTAGATGAGCCTGAAAGTGAGAATCTAGAGGAATTAACACTTGAATCTATTAAACAATTAACAGATGAATCGATTGATTATCTATTATCAAATGACAGCCTTGATTGGTACGGGTTCATTACACTGAATGCATTGGAGAAAGATGTACCTCAACAAATTGCTGAGGATTCGATTGAAAGTGTTGTAGCGAATGAAGGTGAATTTCGACTTGTTACAGACGCAGCAAGAAACATTTTAATTTTAACTGCTGCTGGTAAAGACGCAACGGATATTGAAGGGTATAACTTGATAGAAAAATTAACAAATCATGAAAGAATGACAAATCAAGGTAATAATGGTCCCATTTATACCTTGTTGGCGATTAATAGTGGTGGTTATGATACAGAAGACGATGCAACATGGTCAAAAGATCAATTAATCCAATACTTAATTGAAGAACAGCTGGATGATGGTGGTTGGTCTCTTTTCGGCGATTCCTTTCATGTTGATTTAACTGGTATGGGACTAGCAGCACTTGCTCCATATCAAGATGATGAAAATATTAAAACCGTTATTGACAATGCGGTAGCCCATTTATCAAAAGCTCAACATGAAGATGGAGGATACCCAGATCCATTTCATGGAGGTGATTCTAGCCCGTCAATAGCAATGGCTATAGCAGGTCTTGTATCTGTTGGGGTTGATCCAACAGATGAACAATTCACCACTGAAGAAGGCGTTAATTTAGTAGAGCGATTACTACAATTTCGAAATGGTGATGGCGGCTTTGACCAAAATATCGGTGATGATTCTTCAAATAGTATAGCTTCTAATCAAAGTGTATTTGGGTTAGCAGCTTATTATAAATTCCTGAATAATGATGGAATAATATTTGATTTTAGGGTAATTGATGAGGACGAAGATGAGCAAGAAGATCAAGAGCAGCAAGATGAAGGTAAGAAAGAAGATGAGGAAAAAGAAGATGAGGAAAAAGAAGAAGATAAAGATAAAGCTGTAGATGATCCTAAAGAGCAAGAAGGTAAAAACGATGAAAAAGATGATGAGCGAGGTCAAAATGTTACAGATGAAATAGAGTCTAGTACAGATGATCAGAAGGATTCAACTGTAAATAATAATGATGCACCTAAAGATACTTCAACTGAAAATACTGAGATCAACCATACAGCATCTGGTGAGGAGCTACCTGATACGGCCACATCCAATTACAATTTCATTGCAATCGGACTATTTATGTTAATTGTAGGCACTATGCTCTTTGTATTTAAAAGAAGAATGGATGTTGATTATTAAGTGAGTTGGAGGGTGATCCAGGTTGACTGGATTACCTGATGCTTACATCAAAGAGGAGGTAATTACCATGAGAAGTACATTGATTCACATAATGCTTGGTTTTATTCTCTTTTTTATAATAGGTTGTTCGCCGGAAGAGCCCCACTCTAATCAAGAATCTTTAACTGATGTAAAAGAGGTTGGAGAGATAGAGCGGGTGGTTGAGTATAAACAATCAATAACACCTGATTTATTCGATACAATTCTAAACAAAAAAGAAAATGATAATCAGGATGAAAAAAAGGAAGAGACTAAAAAAAATGACTCTTCTATTGATGATGAAGAGCAGGACCATAATAGTGATGAGGGAAATTCAACTCAGGAAAAAAGTGATCATCAAAACACAACAGAATCAAACAGTGATGATGTAGAAGAGACAGATGAAGCCTCGAGCCAGAATGACTCAGGAAGCTCCTCTTCAAATAGAAATTCAGAACAATCAAATGACTCTAGTGAAGGGGATTCAAATCAAAATAGTGAATCTAATGAAAACGAAAATGATGAGCAATCGGACGATGATAAAAAAGAATCTGAGAGTACAGTCACTGTTTCAATTACAACAGGGGATGTAAAAGGAACCATTTTACCTAAAACGGAAGTAGCGCTAGAAGATGGAGATACTGCATTAGATGTTACACAACGAATCGTTGACAAAAAAGAGATTGATATGAGTGTTCGTGGCTCTGGTGCTACTGCGTATGTTGAAGGAATTGATGGTTTATATGAGTTTGATGAAGGACCATTAAGTGGATGGCATATAAGAGTAGATGACGTGATGATTGATCGAAGCTCTGGTATCTATTCAGTTCATGAAGGGCAATCCGTTGATTGGAGTTACACAGTGAATTATTTGGAAGATTCAGATTGGTAAGAGGGATTCAATCATTCCATCCTTTCGTTTTATTGGTTTATTATGTGCTGATTATTATTGGATTAATGTTATATCAACATCCTTTATTTTTGTTAGGTGCCCTATTTCTAATAGGTACCTTTAATTACATTTTGGATAAAGGAAGGGAATTAAAAAAATGGAGTTTTATGATTGGAATGATGATTACTTTCATCATTCTTCTCACCCCGATTTTTAATCGTAGAGGTGATCAGATTTTGTTTCATTTTTTTGAGCAGCCAATTATGCTTGAAGCAGTAATCCAAGGGATCATGATTGCTTCAACTTTGGCGGGGATTTTAGCTATTTTCGTAACATTTAATATCGTGTTAACACCGGATAAGCTTTTATATTTATTTTCAAAGGTTTTGCCTCAATGGGCGTTACTCACTATGCTGTCAATGAGGTTTGTTCCACTTCTGATTAGAAAGGTCAAGGAAATGATGAGCATCCAGCAAGTTAAAGGTCTATCATTTAATCAAGGCTCTGTCCATAAGCGAGCCAAAAACGGGATGCAGATTATGCAAATGCTTTTAACTAATGCATTGGAGGATTCGATTCAGGCGGCTGATTCAATGTCAGCACGAGGGTATGGATTGCAGAAGAGAAGCAATTATAACGCCTTTAAGATGAAATCGAAAGACTGGCTGACATTGGGCTCTTTAATGGGCTCTTCTATTATTCTCTTATTTGGTTGGGCCAAAGGATATGGAGTATTACAGTTGGGGCCTGTTTTAGAAACAATCATGTTAAGTGGAAGCGAGTATATTTACTTCATGACTTGGCTGTTTTTAATTGGCTTTCCAATTTTGACAGAAGGCAAGGAGGTCATTCATTGGAAATACTATCAATGGAAAATGTAGGTTTTACCTATCCTAATTCCAACGATGAAGTTTTGAAGAATATTAACTTCACCATTAATAAAGGAGATTTTATAGTTCTTTGTGGTACTTCTGGAAGTGGAAAGTCAACATTATTAAGATTAATTAAACATGACCTAGCTCCACACGGCGATTTACAAGGTGATATTTACTATAAGGGGATGCGATTGGAAGATCATTCACCAATTAAACGGGCAAAGGAAATCGGAATGGTCTTTCAAGATCCTGAAAACCAAATAGTAATGGACACAGTGATGAATGAGTTATTATTTGGATTAGAGAATATGGGATATAGCACTCCGGAAATGAATAAAAAGATTGCTGAAATGACACAGTTTTTTGGTTTAAATGGTCTCTTAAAAAAGAAAACAGATGAATTATCAGGCGGAGAAAAACAGCTAGTTAATTTGGTATCCGTATTATTACTAGACCCAGATATTATTCTTTTGGATGAGCCAACTTCACAATTGGACCCTATAGCAGCAAAGGAATTCATCTATACTTTGGAACGTTTAAATGATGAATTTGGAATTACAGTTCTGATTGTAGAGCATCGATTGGAAGATTTGTTTGCTGTAGCTGAATATGTGATGGTTATGGATGAAGGAAGGGTCTCATATATAGATATGCCAGAGGAAGTTGTCAAAAAGCTAATTAATCACCCTACACTTAGTCGTTTTTTACCGAGTACATCTAGAATATTTTTGAATTTCAGTGAAAGTAACGGAACTAAACAAATACCGATCACCGTAAAAGAAGCGCAAGGTTGGTTAGAAAATCAGGTGATTCACCCATCAAAAAATCGGGAGAAACATAGGGGTGAGAATAAAAAAATTCTGGAGCTAAAAGAAATTGACTTTCAATATGTTAAACATGAGCCTCCAGTATTACATAATTTATCACTTAATATATGTAAGGGAGAGTGGCATGCCATTCTTGGGGCGAATGGCACTGGAAAGTCAACATTGTTAAAGATCATTGCTGGTGTATTAAAGCCTCAGCATGGCTCCATTAAGTATGACGGTAAAAAAATGAAAAAAAATTATCATAAAACAGTTAGTTATTTGCCGCAAAACCCTGCTTTGTACTTTGTTCAAGATACATTAATGAAAGAATATAAAATGATTGCTAGACATTTTCAAATAGAAAATGCAAATGAAAAGATATCCCAACTTCTTAATCAGTTTCAAATTTATGATTTAAAAGACAGACATCCTCATGATTTAAGTGGTGGTCAATTACAAAAAGCAGCCTTGATTGGAACATTACTGACGCAACCTGCAATTTTGCTGATTGATGAGCCTACTAAAGGATTAGACCCGGAATCCAAAAGTAGATTAGCAGAAGTGTTACGAATGTTAATTAAAGATGGACTAACCATTGTTATGGTTACACATGATGTTGAGTTTGCTGCAAGCTACTCCTCTACAAGTAGTTTGTTATTTCAAGGACAAATAACAACTACTGAAGACACTAGAAAGTTTTTTAAAGAAAATAGGTATTATACGACAACGGTTAATCGGATCACAAGAAAATCTAATGCTCCATCGGTTATAACGATAGAGGAGGCAAACGAGAAATGGCACGTTCAAGAGAATTATTAATCACATTAAGTACTATTTTTCTTATAGTACTTGTCAGTGCTCCACTATTAAGTGCACGTCATTACATGTTGTTTAGTTTACTCATTTTATTGATCTCTTTTATCCCGTTTGTGATACGTTTTGCTAAGCAAAATTTGTCAAGTCGTGAACTAGTTCTCTTAGCAATACTAGGAGCCATTGCAGCGGTAAGTCGAGTTCCTTTTAGTTCTTTGCCTAGTGTGCAGCCAACTACCTTTGTCATTATTGTAACAGGTATTGTTCTTGGTCCTCAAAGTGGTTTTGTTGTTGGAGTATTGGCTGCAATCGTTTCCAACCTTTTTCTAGGTCAAGGTCCTTGGACACCATGGCAAATGTATTCTTGGGGAATGATTGGCCTAGTTGCAGGATTACTGAATAATAGATGGCTTATGAAAAACATGATTGGTCGTTGTATATACGGTTTTATAGTGGGTTTTTTATTTGGCTGGGTGATGAATTTATGGTTTGTAATTGCAGTCATTCAAGAGTTTGATTGGAATGCTATTGTTCTTTATTATAGTGCAAGCTTTTGGTTTGATCTTGCTCATGCTTTGTCTAATGTGTTTTTTATATTACTATTTAGTGTACCGTGGATCAAAATATTAGAACGCTTTAAGCAAAAATATGGAATATTTGCAGAGACGTAGATTCTCTTAGCTGGTGTCTTGATGAATTTCATAGAAGGGGGTTGATCGCTTTTGAGAAAAGGGTTTTCATTAATATTAATAGGTGGAGGGTTATTTTTCCTTGTGTACGGTAGCTGGCAGGTTTTCTCGGGAACTAAAGCTCAAGATGAAGCATTAACTAAGGCGCAGTCGGTCGTTTCTGCTTTAGAAAATGATCCAGGAAAAGGGGTTGTCCCCGATGATTTTACCCCCGCTACTGATGAGGTAATTGGAATTTTAGAAGTTCCTAGACTTGATGCTGAATTGCCGATAGTTGAAGGGACAGATGAAGATGATCTAGAACAAGGGGTTGGTCATTATACAGGTACTGCTTTTCCTAATCAAAGCGAACAAATTGTTTTATCAGGTCATAGAGATACCGTTTTTCAAAACTTTGGAGACTTAGAAATAGGAGATCAGCTCACTGTCCAAATGGAATATGGTACGTTTACATATGACATTCAGGAAACTGAAATAGTTGATGCAGACGACCGAACCGTGATTCAATCTACTGCTCCAGATGAAGTTTTAGTATTAACGACATGTTATCCATTTGGTTATATGGGAAATGCACCAGATCGTTATATTATTTATGCGACTCCTACAGAAACTAATTAACAGTAAACTTATAGAATTTATGAGTTCAGATTAAAAGTTGTATTTCTGGTTTGGTAACTTTTTCTGTCCTCAGAGATTGGATAAAGAAGTATAATATTCAAACAGATTTAAAGAATACGTCACAAGGAAGAACGAGATCTTGGCTAAGGGAAGAAAAAAAGCTTAATCATAAACGAATCTCTCGGTTGATGAAAGTGTACACGAGCCGAGGTAGGAACAAAGGTTTTATCCGTAGAACAAACCACCCGTTTACAAGGGTGGTTTTTGATTGGTTAGCCAAAGTATTTTTTGGCTAACTTTTCTGCTGTTCGGGTGGCTAACGCCTGTGTCGTTAAAGTGGGGTTAGGTCCGCCAATCCCGTTGTAATGAGAGCTGTTATCTGCAATGAACAACCGCTTTACTTGATAGGCTTCACAGTTTTGGTCCACTACATAACCCATTCTCATATTAGACTCCATGTGAGCAAAGAAGTGACTTGGCCAGTCAGTTCTTAAAATCTTTTTAGCCCCAGCCTTACGTAAAATTTTAGCGGAAATTTTAGCGAGCTTGTCCCTTTTTTCTTTGTCCGCTTTACTAGGTGTATATCTTACAATGGGAATTGGCCCATGTTCATCTTGTAAGTGCGGATCAACTGATACACCGTTTTGTTTATGGGGCTGATCGTCAGTTAAAATTAATATACTTAAAGTGTTTTGGTAGTTTGACATCCATTCTATTAAATCTTGACCTACGACGCGTCCTCGTTGTTCCCAAGGGTCTGTTAAATTAGGTTTAGACGCATAGTCATAACTTGAGCCACTTACGCCAAAAGCCAAAGAAGCGAATAGGCCTGGGCTCATCCCTGAAACTTGAATGCACCCTAAACCAGGATAATCAAAGCGGCCACCAGATGTTTGACCTGTAAAAGGATTGATTTTCTCTTCTCCTAAAATATTTTTGACATCTTTGTCATCAAATATTCCCGTTATCCAATCCCAGTAATGATGTGTCATTCCTCGTCCAACCCAAGAGTTATCTGGTAAATTCGAATTTAACCATAACCTTGGTGTCTCTATACAACCAGCAGCCATAACAATAACTTTAGCGTACAATTCACCTGTTTCACCAGTCCATGTATTACGAAACTGAACGCCTGCTGCGCGTAGCCCCTCCTTAGTGTCTTCTTCAGTTAATACTTTAGTTGTATATGTGTTTGGACGAATATCAACATTGTTAGTTTTGAGGGCTAAAGGAATGTAGCTAACATTCGTCGATCGTTTAGCGACTTGTTCAACCGATGGCCCATGTGGACATCCATTAACGCAGTGACCACATAACGTACAACCTTCTTTCTTTGATAACTCTTCTAAGCTATAATTTGAATCCATTAATGAATCGTTCGGAGCTAAAATAGCGTTCGGTTGGGGGCGGTAACCTGGTGTTGTAGGGTCTTTCGTGTCTATTTTAGGCCAACCAGCTTTTTTGGCACCGTAGTAAAATAATGCTTCTTTAGAAGTTGTTGGGGCTTCTCTTACAGGTAAAGTAGCTTCAACCTTTTCGTAGTATGGGATTAGTTCTTTATATGAAATGGGCCAAACTTGGTCAATAGCAGAAGAGTAAGCTCGTGGAGAGTTGGCCCAGTAATGTTGGGTTGTACCTCCAACACCCGTTGATTGCCAAATGAGCCCATTTTTAGGAATGTTACGATACCATTGGGGCCTTCGACGGTCTGCAGGTCCCCAACGAAATCGACCAGTCTCAATATCGTTCATCGTATGTTCATGTTTCGTATGTTGTTGACGAAACAAGTTAATATCCAGATCACCAAAGTCCGTACTGTTTGTTTCACCACGTTCTTGGTTAGGATTTATCCACTTTTTATTACCGTACCACGGCCCTGCTTCAAGGACTGTAACTTTAATTCCTAATTCTCCTAGCTCTTTGGCAACAACTGCTCCTCCACCACCTGCCCCAATTATTATGACATCTGGATCAGTATTGGGATTCATATTTGATTTCCCTCCTTATCGTTAAAGGTTTTTAGCGCTCGATAACCATATGCTGGACCTGGGTAGCCTACCTTTTCCCATATTCCTTCCTTTCTTTCGACGAACCGGCTTTCAGGATTAGCTAAACGTGTAGAACCGAATGAAAACCAACCTGAGTAGTAGCTAAAAATAACAATTTGGTGGATGACAGTTACCATATTTTCGACTAATCCACTGTTATTTCTAAATGGTGGTGGCAACAACTCAAAATCTACTTGTTGGTTTTCTAACGAGCGAATTGACTCAAATCGATCCACTGCTGATAGAGCTGCAAAAAATCCACCATTAGGGTTATTAGCGAAGTTAGGCGAAGAGATTGAATTTTCTGATGTTGCATATTGAAAAGCTGCTATATCTAACAGTGATGCAGTTTGTGTTGATAACGAGCTGTTTGTAAGGTTCCAATGATCTTGAAAAGCGGCGTAATGATCTATAGACCAAATTAAATAATCATCAATTCGTGAGTCTAAGGCCCCTAAATCTGAAGGTACGATTGCATCAACTAAAGCCATGAATGTAGCTTGCTTATGTTCATGGCTAACAGGCTGTTGTAATAATTGTTTTGGCATGGAAATCTCTCTAGAATCTATAGAGTCATTAGAAATCAAACTTTGTATTTGACTAATCATATGTTCAAGACCATTTTGTGCTGACATTTAAAGGTCCCCTTATAACAAAATTTAAAAGACGCTTATCACTATCATCATTCCCTTACCGTAGTTTTGTATTCTTTTATGAAAGAGAGCCATTTTAAGGGTAAGAGCATTTATAGTTTGATTAATGGAGGTCAGTGGTATGCCGTTTTTAACAGTTGATGAGATCGATTTGTATTATGAAATAAAAGGCGAAGGCGAACCTATTTTATTTATACATTGTCCAGTGTTTCCAAGTGAGGTCATGAGGCCACAAAGTCAAAATTTATCTAAGTCCTACCAAGTAATTAACTTGGATTTAAGAGGGCATGGAAGAAGTTCACCTTCGAAAAAGAAGTGGGATTTTTCAACGATTGTAGAAGATATTAAAGCTTTAATAGATCACATTAATGTTGGTCCTGTTTGGGTGTATGCCTATTCTGCTGGTTGTTCGATTGCTTTTGAGTTAGCTATTTCGGCTCCAAGTTATGTAAAAGGTTTAATTCAAGTTGGAGCGGTAGATGAAGTGGATAGTCCGATTTTAACTACTATAACTAAAGGGGGAGAAGCAATATCTAAGAGAGGTGTCACGAATTTAATTGCTTTCTTTGGTACCTTTAGTAATACGAAAAAAATAAATGTACTTTTTCCGTTAATGAGGTCAGCTTTTAAAGCAAATGCATTAGATGCTGAGTCGTTTTATCAATCTTACTTAAATTATAAATGTACTGAGCGGTTGAATGAAATAAAGCATCCAACTTTGTTGGTCTATGGTGAATACGATAAATTACTTGGACGTTATGGTTACAACATTGCGACTGAAATTCCAGATAGTCAAATTAAGATTATTAAAGGTGGGAGGCACCAAATCCCTTCTAACAAGAGTAAGGAGCTTAATACAGTTATTCATGACTTTCTAGCTAAAAGAGCTTTATAACGAAACGCCGGATTATGTATATCCGGCGTTTGTTATTTGGGAAAAAGCCATATTAAATGACAGGACGAGTTTGGACATGGAGTTCTAAATCTTTTACCGAGTCTTTAGTTCGTTTTACATTTTGAATAATAAAATGACTTTTCGGTATAGTTGGCATTCGTTCTAAACTAAAGCTCAAATCTTGTTTAGGAAGCTCGAAAGTCATATGGTTAACGAAGTATTTAAAAAATGTGCGCATAACCATGACGGTTAACCATTCTCCAGCGCAACGGTGACCAATATGAAAATCACCTCCACCTTGTGGTAGGAAACTAAATGGACTACCTTGCCAATCTTTGAATCTTTCTGGTCTAAACTCTTCTGGCGACTCCCAATCATCAGGGTGTCTATTCGTTCCATATAAATCTAACACGACTAGCTGGTCCTTTTTGAAATGATAATCGTGCCAATAGAAGCTCTTTTTAACTTTTGCAGCCATAGCCGGTGCGAATGGATAGAATCGTCGTACTTCTTGTGCAAACATATGGCTGTAGCTGTCCTTGTCTTCTTTTAACTTCTGGTAAGAGTCTGGATACTCATGCATAGCTAAAGCTCCAAAAATTATAAAATATGCTGCTGCAATTAATGGACGATAAGTGTTGTTCAGTTCTACAGCTGCAGTTTGTACGCTGAGCAACTTGCCACTCGGTTCGCGGTGGTTAGCTACAATGTAGGCAGATGTATATTCAGGTGGTTTAATTTTACCCGTTCGTATGTCTTCAATAATGTTTTTAAGCCACTTTTCATGTTTGTCACGGGCTCTTTTACCTTGTCGGAAACGAGAGACAGATCCACCAAAGGAATCGACCATATTACTGAGTTCTTCAGTACGCGCTCTTACTTCCTTCTCTTCAAATGGGACCCCAGCCCATTTTAGTCCTGCTCGATTTAAAATCTCTCTAAGTTCATCGAAAAGAACGACTTGTTTCTTGTTTTCCCAACTCTTTGCTTTGGCGTCGAGTTCATTCACAGCTATATTTTTCATATCTTCAAGACGTTCAGGTGTTATTAAAGATAAGTGCATCCGTTTTCTTTGTCTATGTTTTTCGCCGTCTAGTCCATGTACCCCTCCTTGTCCAAGCAGCGATTTCTTTAGGGGTAAAGGAGCAGCCCCTTTACGTTTGAAAATCGCGTTGTCATAAAACATTTCAGCAGCTTCTTTTCCAGCCATACAAACTGTTTTCTTGCCCATTAAACGAGTTTCAAAGATGTCTGAGCCGAGCTCTTTTCGCATGTTTGGTAAAAAGTGAAAGCCTTGATCGATAAGGGTTAGCGTATGATCTAATCCATCAGTTTTTGGAATTGGTTTTTGAACTTTCATTTGAGTCATTCCTTTCTTATTCCTGCCCATAATATTTCCAAAACTTATTATTTTACTAAAAAGTGTTATTTATGAAAGATCAGCGGACGAAAGATTATGTTAGTGGTCGTTTTGGATGAGTAGTAAATTTACAAACTCTTAACACTACTCGATTTATTACTCATGTAGAATGGAAGTAGAAGGCATTCTGTTTTTGAGGGAGAGGTTAATGTGACTGGTAAAGTGTTAGTTGTAGACGATGAGGCTTCAATTATTGCATTAGTACAGCACCATTTAGAGCAGTTAGGTTATAGTGTTGAATCAGTACAAGATGGTAAAGAAGCTTTAAATTTAATCAGGTTTAACAACTTTGACCTTGTTGTTCTAGATGTTATGCTACCTAACTTAGATGGAATGGAAATTTGTAAAGAATTAAGAATAGAACACCACAATGTGCCTATATTAATGCTTACAGCAAAAGATGATGAAGTAAATAAAATTTTAGGGTTAGAGTTTGGTGCTGATGATTATATGACTAAACCATTTAGCCCTCAGGAGTTAGTGGCAAGGGTAAAGGCTTTGATGAGAAGAACTCATAAATTTAACGATCAGGCTGTTCATAAGGAAGTCATAACAATTGGTGATCTTGAGATCTTTGTTAAGGAATATGAAGTCTATTTTAAGGGTAACCCATTAGTTCTTACTCCAAAAGAATTTGAGTTATTATTATATTTAGCACAACATCAAGGTCAAGCACTATCACGAGATCAGTTAATGACTGCTTTATGGGGATATGAGTATATAATTGAAACCCGTATCGTCGATGTACATATTGCACATCTTCGAGAGAAGTTAAATAAACATTATATTAAAACGATAAGAGGCGTTGGTTATAAAATGTTAGCAGATTAGACAGGTTAGATAACCTGTCTTTTTTGATGAATAAACTAGACACTCACACAATAAATAAACAAATCATAAACTATTTTGAGGAGGTGCTTCTTGATGGAACGACGACCGAAGCGTAAGCAAACAAGTAAAAGTTATTCGAAACAATACCCTAATATAGCTGATTACTCGGTAGCTGACTTGTATAGTGGGAAGCACCTAGACTTGATTACAGCTGCGTTATTGTTAACAGGTAAGTTAAAGGTTGATGCTGTTGAGCTATACCGTAATAACCCTGTAGTTACTGTCACATTAGTTGGTCGTTATTCAGTTCCTAAAATCGAGCATATTAATGCGTTAGAAGAGTTTCTTGAGGAAAATGGTGATTTAACGTTAGATGAAATATTTGAAGCTTTAAATAAAAGGTTAGAGAAGGAAGGGTTATAATGAAAGGATTTGACGGTATTGGCTTATCAAACAGTATTATACTCGTCACCCTTGTTTTGCTGCTGATTTATGGTTCTACTAATATTGCTGGATTAACAGATGCACCAGATTATGAGGATGATCTATAAGTTTTAAGCGTCTAATCGAACTGTTAGGCGCTTATTTAAATTAATTACCAATAAATGATAAAACATTCTGACATTTATCCTGTTATACTAGGTACATAGTCGCTTTTTATAGGGGGAGAGCATCTATGACAAAGAAAAGTGGATCATCATTATAGGGGGAAGTTTCATAACACTGTTATTAATCGTTAATATATTGGCAAGTAATTTCTTTTATGGTTTAGCGATTAAAAGTGATGAAAAAGATTTTCTAGTCGAAGATGAAGATTTAGTCGTTTCAGCAAGTGCGATGAATGTCTTTTTAGAAGGTGGATGGCGTGAATGGGTTAATACCCAACCATTTGAACATTGGGAGTTAGAGTCATTTGATGGGCTGAATTTAAAAGGTTATTATTTAGAAGCTGAAGAAGTCACTAATCAAACTGTTGTCTTCGCCCATGGCTATCTCGGTAGAGGAAGAGATATGGCCCTTTATGGTCAATATTACTATGAAGATTTAGGTTATAATGTGTTGTTGTCTGATCTGAGAGGACATGGCGAAAGTGAAGGTGATTACATTGGCTTTGGTTGGCATGACAGGTTAGATTTAATTGACTGGGTTAACCGTGTCGTTGAACATCAAGGTGCTGATACGGAAATTGTCTTACACGGCTTGTCTATGGGTGCTGCAGCTGTATTAATGGCAAGTGGTGAAGAGCTACCTGGACAAGTTAAAGCCATTGTAGCAGACAGTGGATATACAGGGGTATATGACTTGTTTGAATATCAAATGGACCGGATGTACAACCTACCGTCTTTTCCAGTATTACCGACAACTAGTCTAGTGACAAAAGTTAGAGCCGATTATTCTTTAAAAGAAGCATCAGCATTAGACCAAGTGAAGCAAGCAGAAGTCCCGATCTTATATTTTCATGGTAAAAAAGATGCGTTTGTTCCAACGTCAATGACTGAGGAGCTATATGAAGCAACGAATAGTGAAGCGGAAATTAAATTGTTCGAAGATGCAGGGCATGGTGAAGCTTTTGCGATTTATGAAAAGGCTTATGTAGAGAGGTTAAACGACTTTTTAAATCGTTTTGTACCTAAATAAGGTTTACTAATTAAATGTAATTGAGAGGTT
>NZ_AKIF01000068.1 GCF_000269905.1 Alkalibacillus haloalkaliphilus C5 | reverse complement strand
CCTTGGCAGTCTCAGTAATCTCATGCCCAGACCAGTAATATTCTCCAGTCTTTAAATAATTTGCAATTTCACCTAAAATCTTTGAAAAGTTTTCCTCTAGTTCATCTCTTACCTTCTCCAACTCAGAGTCTAAACTAGGCATATACATATTTAAGATTAACGCAACACCAAGACCAACTGTAAGTAGTACAATTTCATTTAAAACAATTGATACAGAAAGGGCCCCTTCTCCATATAGATGCAAAATAATGACGGTACTTGTTATAATCCCTTCTGTAATTCCTAACTTAACTGTAATTGGAATAAAAACTATTAAGATAAGTCCAATAACTAGCGGGTTGTATGCTATTAGTTCAAAAAGCAAGCCAGCTACAGCGATTCCAATCATACAAGCGTAAAAACGGTACCACGCTGTTTGTAGCGACCGTTGCCTAGTAACTTGAATACATAGAATCGTTAGTATTGCAGCCGAAATAGCATTATCTAATTGTAATGCTTGAGCAATCATAATCGCTACAGGCGCACCTATTGCTGTTTTTATCGTTCTAGATCCTACCTTGAACATGTTCGATCCTCTTCCTCTTTTCCTCTAATTATGTATGTTTAATATACCATAATTTACCCGCATCAACCGATTTATAATCTTCTAAACATAAAAAAAGGTGGTACAGTATACCACCTTAATGACTATTAATATTCTTCACAATGTTCGTCGAATAGCTTTTGTAGTTGTTGTACAACTTCTACTGGTGTTGAACTTTCAACTTCGTGACGCTCAATCATTGTTACAATCTTACCATCTTTCATTAATGCAAATGATGGTGAAGATGGTGGGAAACCTTCAAAGTAGCTTCTTGCTTGCTCTGTTGCTTCACGATCTTGACCAGCAAACACTGTAACTAAGTGA
Organism: Alkalibacillus haloalkaliphilus C5; assembly: GCF_000269905.1. Lineage (GTDB taxonomy): Bacteria > Bacillota > Bacilli > Bacillales > Alkalibacillaceae > Alkalibacillus > Alkalibacillus haloalkaliphilus_A. The sequence continues at coordinate 13,454 of NZ_AKIF01000068.1, read as the reverse complement.
TCTGGACGATAATCATAATGAATAGCGTTAGCTGCAGCTGGACGTGCAACTCCACCAGCACAACCACAAATTGAGTTTACCGCAACTAAAGTAGTTCCTTCACGAGTTAAAGCTTGATCGACCTCTTCAGGTGTTGTTAACTCTTCATAGCCTGCTTCTGTAATTTCTGTTCTTGCTTGGTTGACGAAATCTTGCATATAAATGTTAAAATCCATGGCGCATGGCTCCCTTTTATTTAATATTACCATAACTAATCATATCAACATTTCTAGCTTGTTTCAAATTGTCTGCAATGACTATAATGAAAAAACTACCTTGTAAACATCATTAGTGATGATGACAAGGCAGTTTTTCATTTTATTTCATTAGTAAATAGAAGTATTTTCTTCAGACATGTTTTCTAAAATTTCTTTAACACGCTGTAGGAAGTTACCACAAATTAAACCGTCTAGAACACGGTGGTCTAATGATAGACATAAGTTCACCATATCACGTGGGGCAAACATACCATCAATGTATACAGGACGTTTTACAATTGATTCTACTTGTAAAATCGCTGCTTGTGGATGATTAATGACACCCATCGATTGTACTGAACCGAATGAGCCAGTATTGTTCACTGTAAACGTTCCACCTTGCATATCATCATTTGTTAATTTACCGTCACGTGCTTTCGTTGCTAGTTCTACGACGTCTTTGGCAATGCCTTTGACACTCTTATCATCAGCATGTTTAATGACTGGTACAAATAATTGATCATCACTAGCAACAGCAATTGATAAATTAATGTCTTTCTTTTGGATGATCTTATCGCCTGCCCACATACTGTTCAGCTGAGGGTATTCTTTTAACGCTTGTGCGACAGCTTTTACGAAAAACGCAAAGTAAGTTAATGAATAACCTTCTTTTTGTTTAAACTCATTTTTCTTACTGTCACGGAATTTAACTAAATTCGTTACATCTACTTCAACTGTCATCCACGCGTGTGGGATTTCAGTCTTCGATTTAACCATATTTTGGGCAATTGCTTTACGTACACCTGAAACCGGGATCTCCACATCACCTGGTTGTGCACTTGCTGCAGGCTGACTGGAAGGTGCTGTCTTGGGTGCCTGTTGAGCTGATGCAGCTGGTTGTTCTGTTTGAGCAGACTCTGCTTTAGGTGCTTCTTGTGCTTGTGGAATTTCACCAGATTCAATGATCTTCTCTAAATCTTTACGTGTAATACGGCCACCTTTACCTGAACCATTTACTTGATTTAGGTCGATATCATTTTCTTGAGCAAGTTTTAAAACAGCTGGTGAATAACGTTTTTTCATTGGTTGATCTTTATCAGACTGTTCACTAGAAGTCTTGTTTTCTTTTTCAGTTGTTGTTGAAGGTTGTTCTCCTGAATCTTCACTTGAACCACCTTCAGTTTCCATATAACAAATTAAACCGCCTACTTCAATGGTGTCACCTTCTTGCGCAACAAGTTCTTTAATAGTTCCTGTGAACGAGGAAGGGACTTCAGCGTTTACTTTATCTGTCATTACTTCTGCAATTGGGTCGTACTTATTGACTGTATCGCCAACTTGTACTAGCCATGAACTAATCGTACCTTCAGTTACACTCTCACCTAACTGAGGCATCGTTACTTTTTCGACCGCCATTGGTGTTTACCTCCTTTTATTACGAAATAAACGAATTAAAATTCAGCTAATTCGCGCATTGCTTTCTCTAGTTTATCAGGGTTAAGCATGAAGTATTTCTCCATTGTCGGTGCATATGGCATAGACGGCACATCTGGTCCAGCTAGTCGTTGGACTGGAGAATCAAGATCAAATAGACAATTTTCCGAAATGATCGCAGATACTTCACTCATAATGCTTCCTTCTTTGTTGTCTTCTGTTACAAGAAGTACTTTACCTGTTTTCTTTGCCGCTTCTATGATCGCTTCTTGATCTAACGGATAGACTGTACGTAAGTCTAAAATATGTGCTGAAATACCTTCTTCAGCTAATTTTTCCGCTGCTTCTAAAGCAAAGTGAACACATAAGCCATAAGTAATGATTGTAATATCATCACCTTCACGCTTAACGTCAGCTTTACCGATTGGTAATACGTAATCATCTTCTGGTACTTCACCTTTAATTAAACGGTAAGCACGTTTATGTTCAAAGAATAAGACAGGGTCTTCATCACGAATCGCCGCTTTAAGTAATCCTTTAGCATCATAAGGAGTTGAAGGCATGACAATCTTCAAGCCTGGCTGGTTAGCAAAAACTGCTTCTACTGATTGTGAGTGATATAACGCACCGTGTACGCCACCACCATAAGGAGCGCGAATAACCATTGGACAGTGCCAATCATTATTTGAACGGTAACGAATGCGGGCTGCTTCAGAGATGATTTGGTTTACTGCTGGCATAATGAAATCGGCAAACTGCAGTCTCAGCAATTGGTCGCATACCATACATAGCAGCACCAATACCAACACCTGCAATCGCAGATTCTGTTAGTGGTGTATCAAGCACTCTTGCTTCGCCGAATTGGTCATACAAGCCATCTGTTGCTTTAAACACGCCACCTTTTTTTCCAACGTCTTCACCAAGAACAAATACTTTCTCATCACGTTCCATTTCCTCTTGCATTGCCTTCGTTATAGATTGAATATAAGACATTACAGGCATAATTATTCCCCTCCCTCTTCAGCATACACATACTTCAGTGTATGTTCTGGTTCTGCATACGGAGCGTTTTCAGCTTCATCAGTTGCTGTATTAATCTCATCATCTAACTCTTTATTTAACGCTTCTTCTTTTTCCTCTGTTAATACGCCAACATCTCGTAAATATTGAGCAAAAGAAATTAAGTTATCTTTTTTCTTCATTTCTTCTAATTCTTCTTTATCACGATAAGCTTTATCATTGTCATCACTTGAATGAGCTGTTAAACGTTCAGTCATCGCCTCAACTAGTGTTGGACCTTCACCATTCATCGCACGTTCATGCGCTTCTTTAACGACCTTGTAAACTTCTAGCGGATCATTTCCGTCAACTTGATATCCTGGCATACCATATGCAACTCCACGATCAGCAACTGATTTACTTGCAACTTGGCGTTCTAACGGTACAGAAATCGCATACTTATTGTTTTCCACCATCGTAATGACTGGTAACTTATGAACACCTGCGAAGTTTAAACCTTCATGGAAATCACCTTGGTTAGAAGAACCTTCACCTAATGTTACGAATGAAGCAATTTCTTCTCCTTCCATTTTCGCCGCTAAAGCTACTCCTACAGCGTGTGGAAGTTGTGTCGTAACTGGAGAAGAACCAGTTAAAATTCTATTTTTCTTCTGCCCAAAGTGTCCTGGCATTTGACGTCCACCAGAGTTTGGATCATCAGCTTTTGCAAATGCTGCTAAAAACAACTCTTTTGTCGTCATACCAAAAGCTAATACAACACCTAAATCACGATAATAAGGAGCCGCATAGTCCTTATCACGATTTAATGCATAACTTGCTCCTACTTGTGCTGCTTCTTGACCTTGACAAGAAATAACGAATGGAATTTTACCTGCACGGTTTAAAAGCCACATTCTTTGGTCAATCTTTCGTGCTAAAAGCATCGTGCGGTACATGTCTAACACTTGATCATCTGATAAATCTAAATCTTGGTGACGATTTTCTACTTTACCCATAAGTATACCTCCCTTTAATTAACCATGAATTTGTTTTCCATCAACAGCTAATGCTGCTTCGCCTAAAACTTCAGATAACGTTGGGTGCGGGTGAATCGTTTCCCCAATCTCCCATGCTGTAGCATCTAAAACCATCGCTAAACCAGCTTCTGAAATCATATCAGTAACATGAGGTCCAATCATGTGAACACCTAAAAGATCTTCATTGTCTTCATTCGTGATGATTTTAGCAAATCCTTCTTTTTCACCATGTACAAGCGCTTTACCCACCGCTTGGAATGGGAATTTGCCTACCTTAACGTTATAGCCTTGTTCTTTAGCCTGGTTTTCTGTTAATCCGACACTTGCTATTTCAGGGTTAGAATAAATACAAGAAGCTACATGGTTGTAGTTAATTGGTTCTGGATTTTCGTTAGCAATATGTTCTACAGCTAATATACCCTCATGTGACGCAACGTGAGCTAACTGCATGCCACCTATGACATCACCAATTGCATATATATGTGATTCTTTCGTTTGGCAATTTTCATTCACTTTAATTGCACCATTTTCAACAACAATGTCCGTATTTTCTAAGCCGATATTATCAACAATAGGCGCTCTTCCTACCGAAACTAACATACGATCTGCTTCAAATGTTTGATTTTCTCCATTGATTTCTGCTTCCACTTTAATACCGTTAGACTTATCAAGTGTATCTGGTAAAACTTTAGCACTCGTCACAATCTTAATTCCTTTTTGCTTAAGTGCTTTTTCTGCTTCTTTAACTACATCGTGGTCTTCAGTTGGCAAGATTTGGTCCATGTATTCAATCACCGTTACATCAACACCAAAATCAGCTAACATTGAAGCCCACTCTATACCTATAACACCACCGCCAACGATGGCAATTGAGTTCGGTAGAGTTTCCATTTGTAGTGCTTCATCTGAAGTCATGACTGTTTCGCCATCGATTTTTAGACCAGGTAATGTCTTCGGCCTTGACCCCGTTGCAACAATGACATTTTTTGGGACTATCATTTCATTTTCTTCACCATTGTTCATTTCTACTGAAATTGTACCAGCCGTTGGTGAAAAAATACTTGGACCTAAAATTCGTCCATGACCTTCAAAAACGTCAATTTTACCTTTTTTCATTAAACCTTGAACACCTTGGTGTAATTGATCGATAATCTTTTGCTTTCGCTCTTGTACTTTAACGAAATTAAGCTTTGTATTTTCTGTTTCAACACCGTAACTTAATGCATCTTGTGTTTGTTTAAATACTTCTGCACTTCTAAGTAATGATTTAGACGGAATGCAACCTCTATGTAGGCAAGTTCCTCCGAGGTCTCCCTTTTCAATCATTGCAACTTTTAAACCAAGTTGACTAGCTCGGATGGCAGCGACATAACCACCTGTACCGCCACCGAGTATGGCAATATCATATTCTTTTGCCATGTTAAAACTCCTTTCTATTAGGCATAGAGCGGTAATGTTGGGGCTGTTCATCACCATTAAGTACTCTAATTGTGCCTTCAGCTAATGCTTCTAACTCATTTTCGCCTGGAAAAGTTAATACATCGGCAATCCAGTCAATGCGTTTTGTAATCTCTTCTACAAAACTTTCCCCATATGCTAAGCCGCCTGTCAGCACAATAGCATCCATATTGCCTTTTAATACTGTGCTAATACTCCCGATTTCTTTCGCTATTTGGTAAGCCATAGCTTCATATACAGCTTTCGCTTGCCCATCACCTTGCTCAACTCGATCTTCTACTTCTTTAGCATCATTTGTTTCAAGGTAAGCCACTAGACCACCTTTACCAACTAGCATTTTATGAACTTGCTCTTTCGTATATACCGATGAGAAGCATAAATCAACTAGCTGACCAGCAGGTACTGTCCCTGCTCGCTCTGGAGAAAATGGCCCTTCTCCATTTAATCCATTATTAACATCTACAACCTTGCCATGATCATGGGCACCGACAGTAATTCCGCCACCCATATGACAGACAATTAGACGCGTATCTTCGTATGCTTTACCCAAAGTGTCTGCTGCTCGTCGTGCAACAGCCTTTTGATTTAGCGCATGAAAGATACTTCTTCGAGGCAATTGTGGTACACCTGAGTATCTTGCAATACCTTCAAGCTCATCTACGACTACAGGGTCTACAATGTAAGAAGGAATATTAACATTACTTGCTATTTCATAAGCTAATATCCCGCCTAAATTAGAAGCATGCTCTCCATAAAACCCTTCTTTCAAGTCGTGGAGCATCGCTTCGTTAACTTCATAAGTTCCACCTTCAATGGGCTTTAATAAACCACCTCGTCCACAAACTGCGTCTAACTTAGATATATTAAAACCTTCATAATCTAATGCTTCTAATATAACGTCTTTTCTAAATTGATACTGTTCGATGATGTTTGAATAATTTTCTAATTCATCTGCTTTATGACGAATCGTTTGCTCAATTAAGCAATGTTCATTTTCAAACACGGCGATTTTAGTTGAAGTTGAACCTGGGTTAATGACTAATACACGGTAGTTCATATTCTTGATGACGCCTCCATTTATTTTCTTCTTGAAATGATACTATGTTCATTTTGTAAGAAAGTACTTCTTGAATGACGAACACTTGCAATACGTTCTTCTGCCATGCGGTCAGCAGCAATGTGTGTAGAAATGTTATCACGCTTAGAAATTTCAAAGATCTTACTTAAGCTGTCATAAATAGAATCAATCTGCTTGAAGGCACGGTCTTTGTTATAACCGTTCAGCTCATCTGCAACGTTAATAACACCACCAGAGTTAATAACGTAATCAGGTGCATAGACAATGCCAGCTTCATGCAACATATCACCATGTTTATGTTCTGCTAATTGGTTATTTGCTGAACCTGCAATAGCTTTAGCTTTTAGCTTTGGAATCGTCTCATCATTTAACGTTGCACCTAAAGCACACGGAGCATAAATATCACAATCTACTGTGTAAATATCATCTGGGTCTACCGCTTGCGCACCGAAGTCCTCTACTGCACGTTCAACAGATTCTTTGTTAATGTCTGTAACGATTAACTTAGCTCCTTCTTCGTGTAAATGTTTACACATATGATAAGCAACATTACCAACACCCTGTACCGCTACAGTCTTACCTTCTAATGAGTCAGTTCCGAAAGCTTCTTTAGCAGCTGCTTTCATGCCACGGTACATGCCATAAGCAGTAGCTGGTGATGGGTTACCAGAAGAGCCGAACTCTGGTGAAATACCTGTTACATAATCTGTTTCCATATAAATGTAATCCATGTCATGCTCTGTCGTACCAACATCTTCTGCTGTAATATAGCGACCGTTCAGTCCTTGAATGTAACGGCCGAAAGCTCTGAACATTTCAGGATTTTTATCTTTCTTCGGATCGCCTATAATAACGGTTTTACCGCCACCTAAGTTAAGTCCAGCTGCTGCGTTTTTATATGTCATTCCTTTAGCTAGACGTAAAGCATCGATTACTGCATCCTCTTCTGAATCATAAGTCCACATTCTAGTTCCACCTAATGCTGGCCCTAACGTTGTGTCATGTAACGCGATAATTGCTTTTAGTCCTGAGTTTTTATCTTGACAAAAAACTACCTGTTCATAATCATACTCTTCCATATAAGTGAATAAATCCATTTCATATTCCTCCCTAAAATTAAGATGATGTTAAAGCAAACGCTAAAGAATAAATTTTGCTTTCAGCTGTATCCGCACGTGAAGTTAGAACAATTGGTGCTTTGGCTCCACTAATGATTCCTGCTACTCTTGCATTAGCGAAATAAGTAAATGATTTGTATAGTGTGTTACCTACTTCAATGTACGGGCAAACTAAAATATCAGCGCTCCCTGCAACATCAGAGTTAATATTTTTTTCTTGTTTAGACTCTAAAGAAATTGCATTATCAAATGCTAACGGGCCATCAACAGTACACCCTTGAATTTGCCCTCTTTTTTGCATTTGAGATAATACTGCTGCATCTATAGAAGCTTGCATAGCTGGGTTAACAATTTCGACTGCTGCTAGTGGCGCAACCTTTGGATTGTCATACCCGAGTCTATGAGCAACGTCAACTGAATTTTGAATGATTTGTACCTTCTCTTCTAAATCTGGTGCAATGTTCATCCCTGCATCAGTTAGGAATAAAAGACCGTCACGGTTAGGGATTTCAAATAAAGCAACGTGTGATAAGATTCGTCCGTTTCTTAAGCCTGAATTTTTCTTTAGTACAGCTTTTAAAACAATCTTCGTTGCAACATTTCCTTTCATTAGGACATCTGAACGTTCTTCGGAAACTGACATGACTGCTTTCTCAACCGCGTTTTCAACTGACGTAGCATGGTGTAATGTTATCCTCTCTTGCTGTAAATCTAGCTCAATCTCCTCAGCTGCTTCACGGATTTGTTCCATGTTACCAAAAAGCTTAAAAGCTGCAAGGTCGCGTTCAACCCCCTCCTTTACCGCTTTCAAAGTTTCGACATTAGTTGCCTCTGCTACAGCAACCGTTTTCTTCTCCTCCATTTGACAGAGGTCATTTACGAGTTGATCTAAGTTCATTGTTCTCTCACCTTCATGTTGTATTAATTCTAGTTATTAGCTTTGTACATCTTTTCCGAGATTGTGCTTTTCCATTTTGTAATATAAATTACGTAATGAAATATTTAGCTGTTTGGCTGTTTTGGATTTAATATAATTATTCTTCTCTAGTGTCTCAAGTATGAGTTGTTTTTCAAATTCATCAAGCGCATCTTGTAACGGAATAACCTCGCTATTTTCTGGTTCATTAAACAGATCTAAATCATTAAAAGAATGTTTTCTTAACGATGGTAAGTGTTTTTCCTTAATGTAACTTTCATTTTGCTCCATACTTATAATGGCACGGCCAAGTATATTTTCCAGTTCTCTCACATTGCCAGGAAAGTCATACTCTTTTAGTATTGCTAGAGCTTTTGCTATAACCCCTTTTACATTTCGCCCATAATCTTCATTAAGCTTCGTGATTAATTGCTGTGTTAAAGGCTCTATATCATCAATTCGTTCCCTTAAGGGCGCAATCATAATAGGTAGTCGATTTAATCGATAAAACAAATCTTCACGGAATTCTTTTTCCATCATTGCACGCTCTAAGTTAACATTAGTTGCTGCAATCACCCTTACGTTAACAGGGATGGGCTTTCTACCACCAACCCTAATAATTTCTTGATTTTCTAGAACGTGTAGCACTCTAGCTTGCAGATCAACTGATAAATCACCAATTTCATCTAAAAACAGTGATCCATTATTTGCTTCTTCAAACAACCCTTTTTGCTTTTCAGGTGGACCTGTTTCATCACCAAACAAAGCTTTTTCGAGTGCCTCTTCTTCCATCGAAGCACAATTCACTCGAATAAATTTGTAATGTTTACGATCGCTTTCGTTGTGAATCGCATGGGCAATCAGCTCTTTTCCAGTTCCTGATTCACCTCTTAGTAAAACCGTAACTGGTGTTTTAGCACCTACTTTAGCCTGTTCTAACGTTAATTTCATCTCGGTTGACTGTGCAATTATATCATCAAATGTGTACTTAGCTTCTAAATTCCGAATTATTTGGCGAGCTTTTTTTAACTCAGATGTTAAAGATTCAATCTCCGATAAATCGTGGATAATGGCAACACTACCCTTGAGAACACCGTCAACTAAGATCGGTGCAGCATTAACTAAAACATCTCGTTTTAGTGGACCTACTTTCATCCGCGCTCCTCTTACAGGTCTTTTAGTTTCAAGTACCTGCATGTGCATACTTTCACCTTCAGATATGTCAGCAGTTGCTGGTTTACCGATGATTTCGCTCTCTTTTAACCCCGTGATCTTTGTGTAGGCAGGTTAATTAGTAACCCTCGGCCATGTTCGTCAACAACGGAAATCGCTTCTTCACTCGATTGAATAATGGCTTCTAACATATTTTGGATATTTTTTAAGTCTGTTATTTCTTCTGCTAGTTCAACAACTTCCGTAATATCTTTAAAAACAGCAAAAGAACCTAATAGCTCGCCTTGCTCAGTAACAAGTGGGATTCGCGTTGTAATAATACGCTTTCCATTACTCAAGTTCAGCGGTTGGTTAAGTTCTTTTTTTCGGGTTTTCATAACATTTGGTAAATGCGAATCTGAAATGATTTCAGTTACTAAATGTCCAACCATTTCATCTCTATCGAGGTTTAGTATATTTTCTGCTGCTTCATTGACATATGTAATGTTGTGATTTAGATCGATGACGATCATTCCGTCATGAATCGAGTTTAATAATAAATCACGTGAATCAGTTTCTTTTTTCAGTTGATCCAGTAATGATTCTTTCTCATTTAACAAATTATAAATAACGTGAGCTACTGTACCAGGTATTAATACCGAACGCCTCGTTTTATAATTTTTCAGGTCATTAAATACTTCTTCCTTACCTGTTGTTTCAACGATTATATCAATTGGCTCATTTAAAGCATCAATATACGACTCATAAGTATTTATTGATTTATTAACAGCTAATTCAATGCCGGGAGCATGTTGATTGATGTCTGCAACAGCTTGCACATTAATCATTTCGATTTGCTCAAATAGCTTTAAAATAGCTGTTCCACCTTGTCCTGCTCCTACGATTAGCACATTTTGCATAGTTTCACACCTACATTTGCAAGTTTTTGCATACTTCCATGATAATGAAAGCGCTTTAATTATGCAAGTTTTTTTCGTTTTTTCTTCTAGCTTTTTTTGGTATACTACAAAAGGGATAAGGAGAGAAGAATAATGATGAGGTTAATTGCACTATTAATTATGGTAATCCCAGGAGTTCTAGCTGCATATGGCATCAAATTAATTCGAGATTCTTTCTTCGGGGAAGCAGCTGCAATTTTTTTCAATAATGTTTTAATCCAGTTAATCGCTGGTATTATTTTAATTATTGTAGGGATTGGGTTTATTGGTGGCTTCATTTTACACCGTGACCGAAAACGCAACCGAACGCAAAATAATTACTAAACAAAAACCATTACTAACGACAATTGTTAGTAATGGTTTTTTTAATTAATCAGTTAAAAAGAACTCTTGATATAATGATTTGATCGCTTCGTTTAAGTTCTCTTCATATATTCCAAACATCATTGACACTTCTGAAGACCCTTGATTGATCATATCAATATTAACATCTGCTTCTGCAAATGCTTTCGTCGCTTTTGATGCAACGTTTAGGCGATTACTCATACCTTCACCTACTAGCATTATCATTGCTAGTCCGTGTGTTACATCAACTGTATCTACTTGTAATTCATTTTTAATTCTGTTCATTAAAATTTCTTCTTTATCACCTTTTAAGTCTTCTGTACGGATAATAACAGACATATCATCAATACCTGAAGGTGCGTGCTCAAAAGAAATATTTTCTTCTGCAAGAATACTTAATAACTTTTGACCAAATCCAATTTCTCGGTTCATTAAATACTTTCGAACATAAATCGTAGAAAATCCTGTATCACTTGCAATTCCAACAACTGGCTGACCATTATCTTTTTTACTTGCAACAATCATCGTTCCACGACAGTCAGGATCGTTAGTGTTTTTAATACATACAGGAATATTCTTTTTAAATGCAGGTATTAATGCTTCATCATGAAACACTGAGAAGCCTGCATAAGATAATTCACGCATTTCTTTATAAGTTAATGTATGAATTTCTTTAGGCTCATCTACAATCTTCGGGTTTACACAATAAACAGAACTTACATCAGTAAAGTTCTCATACAGCTCAGCTTGTACACCTGCAGCGATAATTGAACCTGAAATATCAGATCCACCGCGAGGGAAAGCTGTTAAAACACCAGTTTCTGTATAGCCGAAGAATCCTGGTATGACAACAACACCTTCACGCTCTCTCAGGCGATATATTTGCTCATAGCTTTTTTCTAAAATCTGGGCACCATTAGGTTCGGAGCTGACAATTACTCCTGCATCTTTAGGGTTCACATAAGTCGCTTTTGTACCTCTTTTGTTTAGATACGCACTTAAAATACGCGCTAATGAATCTTCCCCCATTGCCTTTAATGCATCTATTAGGTGAGTTGTGTTTGTCGTCTCTCTAAGTAATCTTCTTGATTCATTTTCAATTCGAGCAACAATATCTTTTGATAAGTCAAGTTCTTCTGTAATGGACATAAATCGCTGAGAAATTTTGAATAAAGTTTCCTCATAATTTTGCCCGCTATCATATTGTTCACCTAATTGAATAAATAAGTCTGTTACTTTAACGTCATCATCGTATCTCTTACCTGGTGCTGATACGACAATAAACTTACGATCTTGATCGGCTTCGATAATGCTAGCCACTTGTCCAAGCATCGAACTATCTGCTACAGAACTTCCTCCAAATTTTGCTACTTTCATTATTATCACCACTATTTGAATTGTTTATAACAATGATTATTTTAACATATCGAGAATAAAAAAAAGGAGTTAACAGTTGTTAACTCCTAAAGTGATTCTAATGCTTTATCCAACTTTATGTTCTAACCTTAGCTTATCTGCGATCATAGCAATGAATTCAGAATTTGTTGGTTTTGCCTTTGAAACGCTTACTGTGTAACCAAAAATTGCTGATAGTGAATCAATGTTACCACGATTCCAAGCAACTTCAATCGCGTGACGAATCGCTCGTTCAACTCGTGAAGCTGTTGTATTATATTTTTTAGCGATATCTGGATATAAAACTTTAGTAATAGACCCTAATAATTCAATATCATAATATACCATTGAAATTGCTTCTCTTAAATATAAATAACCTTTAATATGAGCTGGGACTCCAACTTCATGTATAATTGAAGTAATGTTTGCATCTAAGTCCACTTTTTGTGGTTTGCTATCGCCAAACCCTTGTTTAAGAGGTGAAACTTGCTTCGAACCAGCAATAGTTAATACTTGGTCTTTAAGCATGTCTAAGTCAAAAGCTTCAACATATAATATGTAGCGCCTAATTCAACAGCTTTTTTCGTTACGGATTCATGTCCGAAAGCAGTGAGCATAATCACTTTAGGTGTTTTGTCTAATGAGGCATTACGAAGCTTTTCTAATACAGCTAAACCGTCAATGTGAGGCATAATAATATCCAAGATTAAAATATCAGGCTGTTGTTCTTGGACCATTGTTAAGCAATCATTTCCGTTGTAAGCGGTACCTACAACCTCCATTTCATCTTCTTCTGAAAAGTGATCCTCTAACATCGAGACCAATTCTCGATTGTCATCAGCTATTCCTAGCTTAATCTTCCCCATAAAAAATTCCCTCCTATAATAATATCCGGTTTGACCCACATTTAACCAATTCGACATATAAGGGTTTTCTCCTTTTTAATTTGCAAATTTTTTGAGATATATCATTTTTTTTGAAGTTAAAACGCGCATTCTACAAGGGTTCTTATAATTCGACACAAAAAAGCCCAATACTCAATTAGTACTGGGCCTGAAATTAGCTAGCATCTTCCATCTCTTCGTCCTCTTTTATTTTTAACCCTGCTTCATTTAACATCCATTCTATATGCACACCATAACCACTTGTTGGATCATTTAAAAATACATGTGTTACTGCACCGATTATTTTATCGTCTTGAATAATTGGGCTACCACTCATTCCTTGCACAATTCCACCAGATGCATTTAACAAGTCCTCATCTGTAACTTGTATAACCATCCCTTTAGTTTCCGGGTTTTGTGAAGGTACACTACTTACGATTTCA
>NZ_AKIF01000067.1 GCF_000269905.1 Alkalibacillus haloalkaliphilus C5 | reverse complement strand
ACTGTGTTATTTCACGTTGACCATGTTCAAGGTTTTGGCAAAATCACAATTCCTTATGATCATAAAGGAATTGATTTAATCACAATTTCAGGTCATAAAATTCATGGACTTAAAGGATCTGCGTGCTTAATTAAAAAACAACATATCAACTTAACACCATTACAACATGGTGGCTTACAAGAAAATCGTGTTCGACCTGGGACAGAAAATGTAGCTAATGCGGTTTCCTTAGCTAAGGCGGTCCGTTTAGCATTGGAAGAACAAAAAAACTATCATCAACTTCAAGAATTAAATCAAACTATAAGAGAAGAGCTTAAGCGGTATCTTCAAGTTACAATTAATTCTCCACAAAACGGAGCACATCATATTTTAAACTTTTCTGTTCAAAACTTTAAACCAGAAGTGTTGATCCATGCTTTTAGTGATGAAGGAGTAGTGGTTTCAACGAAGTCAGCTTGTTCTTCCCGTCAAAATGAAGCAAGCCATGTATTAAAAGCATGTGGGAAAACAGATGACGATGCTTCAGCAGCAGTTAGAGTAAGCATGAATGTTCATCAAAGCCAAGATGATATTAATGCCTTTATTTCTGCTTTCAAAAAGATTATGTCAAAGTATGAAAAAATAATGGGGTAATAATATGAAATACGATCACATTTTAATTAGATACGGTGAACTAGCATTAAAAGGAAAGAATCAAAAGTTTTTTATCAATACACTACGTTCTAACGTTCAAAGGGCTTTAAAAGACTATCCAGATTTATCAATTAAAGGTAAACGAGACCACATGTACATTTTGTTAGATGGGCGTGATCCTGACCCAATAGTTGATAAATGTAAAGATATATTTGGAATTCAATCATTTAGCCTTGCTATGAAGGTAGAAAATGATGAAGAAAAAATAAAAGAAGCTGCTTTGGAAGCTTTGAGGTTAGAAGATGGTCAAACATTTAAGATTACTTGTAAGAGACCGAATAAAAATTTCCCGGTTCGTTCTCAAGAAATGAATCAAATTTTAGGTGGGCATCTATTGAGAAACACAGAGGAATGGACAGTAAATGTCCGTGAACCTGATGTTGAAATAAGAGTGGAAATCCGTCATGATGCCACTTATATTACTGCTCGCAATATTCCTGGTAAAGGTGGTTTACCTGTAGGTTCTACTGGTAAATCGTTATTATTAATGTCAGGTGGAATCGATAGCCCTGTAGCAGGTTATTTAACAATGAAACGTGGTGTGAAGATTGAAGCAATTCATTTTCATTCACCGCCATTCACATCTGAACGCGCTAAACAAAAAGTAGAAGATTTAGCTCAAACGTTAACTAAATTTGGTGGAGAAGTGAAATTACACTTAGTTCCATTCACTGAAGTACAACAAAAAATCTTTAAAGAGGCACCTGACAACTATGGTATGACTATTATGAGGCGTCTTATGTTACGTATAAGTGAACAAATTGCTCAAAAAGAAGAAATTTTATCACTGACAACAGGAGAAAGCTTGGGCCAAGTTGCCAGCCAAACGATGGAAAGTATGCATACAATCAATGAAGTAACGAATTATCCTATTATTAGACCGTTAGTTGCTATGGATAAATCGGATATAATCGATATATCAAAAGAAATTGAAACGTATGAGATCTCGATCCGACCATATGAAGATTGTTGTACAATTTTTGTACCTAAACAACCTAAAACGAGACCTAAACGCGAAAAAGTAAATCAATTTGAAGCCCCAATTGATTTTACTGACGATATAGCAAAAGCTGTTGAAGGAACAGAAACGGTTGTGTTTAGTCCATCGAAGCCAAGTCATGAAAGTGAATTTGACGAGTTATTATAAACTTGTAAAACTTCCATGATTTGCATTGTATGAATCACCCCTAGTTATCTCAAAATAGGTAACGAGGAGGTGAAAGAAATGGCTAACAACAACTCTAACAACTTAGTAGTACCAGGTGTACAAGCTGCATTAGACCAAATGAAAACTGAGATCGCTCAAGAATTTGGTGTACAACTAGGTCCAGATTCTACATCTCGTTCTAACGGTTCTGTAGGTGGCGAGATTACAAAGCGTTTAGTACAACAAGCGCAACAGCAAATGCACTAAGTAGAAAACAATAAATAGTGAATTGAAGCTTTATAACATTCTAATCAGTTGTAAAAACGATGATCACAACTTTTAGATTTAAAAAGTGTATGTTTTTACAGCCGGTATAGAATGGTGGAGGGGGCAGTCAATCAAGCTGCCCTTTTCATATGTCTAAATGGGAGGGTTTAATATGGGGAAAATTTGGTTTGGTGGTACAATCTATACTATGAATCGTGAAGGGGAAACTGTAGAAGCGATCTATGAAGTTGATGGAAAAATCGCCGATATGGGCTCTGTTGATCAATTAATGGACAAGTATAACGAAGATGTTACAGAGAAAGTATTATTTGATGGTGTTATGCTGCCTGGATTCATAGACAGTCATTTACATATTATAGGCCATGGTGAACGTTTAATTCGATTAGATATTACATATGCTCAATCAAGAGAAGAACTAATAAATAAAGTCGAGGAATGTTCCCATTCATTAGCCAACAATAAATGGTTGATTGCAGAAGGGTTCAATGAAAACAATTGGGAAGAGCCAGAAGTGATTCATCGTGACGAATTAGACGCTATTTGTCCAAATCAACCAGTCATTTTAACACGTGTTTGCCGTCATGCAATAGTAGCTAATAGTAAAGCAATGGAGCTTGCAGGAATAGATGAACTGACCGAAGAACCTGTAGGTGGTGTTATTGAAAAGGATGACCGAGGACGATTGACAGGCTATTTTCATGACCAAGCTCAAGAATTGTTAAAAGAAGCAATGCCTGAACCAGACCAAGCGTATTTGGAGCGTGCAATAAATGCCTCGATTGATGACTTATTATCATATGGTTTAGTCAGCGGTCATAGCGAAGACTTGAGCTATTATGGCGGGTATAAAAAAACAGTACAGGCTTTTCAAAATACAATTGAAAAGGATCAGCGTTTCCGTGCCCATTTACTAGTTCACCATGAGATCGTAGAGGATTATGTTAAAGACCAAGGTAAAGGTCATACTACTGATGATTGGTTAGAATTTGGGGCTATGAAGTTGTTTGTTGATGGAGCATTAGGAGGAAGGACAGCACTTCTTTCCCAAGCTTATCATGATGATCCATCAACAAATGGTGTAGCGATTCATTCTGATGAAGAATTAGAGAGACTGATCCAACAAGCAAGAAGTTATGACATGGCTGTAGCTGTTCATGTTATAGGAGATTTGGCAACAGAGAAAGTGTTAAATGCAATTGAAGCTAATCCTCCTATACAAGGTTTAAAAGATCGAATTATTCACGCACAAATAATGCGTTCAGATCTTATTGAACGTATGAAACAGCTACCAATTATTATTGATATTCAGCCAACATTTGTATCCTCTGATTTCCCATGGGCTATTGAAAGAGTCGGTTACTCATTGATCAAAACTTCGTATCCTTGGAAAACTTACTTAGAAGAAGGGATATTATGTGCTGGTGGTTCTGATGCACCTATTGAAGAAGTAAATCCGATCAACGGAATTGCTGCATCAGTTAACCGTCGTTCAATGTTCGATGGTAATGTATACTTAGAAGATGAGTCTTTGTCTGTTTACGAGGCGATTAAACTTTATACTGTGAATCCAGCCAAAGTAATTAATAAAGATCATGTTCAAGGCAAGGTTAGTCCAGGGCATTTTGCAGATTTCGTTGTGTTAGACAAAGATCCATTTGAAGTTGAGAAGTCGAAGCTTGATGAAATAAAAGTACATAAAACTATTGTCAATGGTAGAGTAGTTTATGACAATCAAACGGTAGATATAAAGTAGAGTTAAGTTTTAACCCTTTTAGCTGTAAATGCTAAAAGGGTTTTTTAATGAAATAAGGTCGCTATTTTCATTTTATATGTATAATTTACCAATTTAAGCTGAATATATAAGCAGAAGGTAGGTGAATTTTGTTGGTTATTGTCGGGGGTATACTAGCCATTATTATAATCACGATCATTTTTATTATGTTTAGCAAAGTAACGGTTGAATTGATGGCTACATATGCGAATAAACAGAAGGACATCTTTATTACTGTAAAATGGATGAACATAAAAGTGTTTCGCCGTTCTATACCTGTTATAGATCTTAAAAGTGATTTATCTGTTGATATTGTAGAAAAAGATGAGATGTTGAATCATGAAGTCCCAGATAAAGAGAAACATTACACCCCTCAATACATGGAAGAACAATATCACATAATACAAAAAGTGGTCGATACAACAAGAGATGTTATACCACATGTGTTAAATGTTGTTCGAGCCTTCAGATTACACCACTTTAAGTGGGTGAGTGAATTAGGTGTTAAAGCAGCTAATCAAACGGCTGTACTAGTTGGGACAGCTTATTCATTAAAAAGTATGGGATGCCATTGGATGGTTGTTTTAATGCAAAGTGACTATAATCCTGAATTTGAAGTTAGACCAAATTACCAAAAACCGTCCCTTCAGTCCGAACTGGAATGCATATTATCAATCAGAATCGGCCAAATTATGCGTAATGCGTTATCTATAGCGTGGCACTATCAAAAATTAAAGAGGTGGAATGGAAATGAGCGAGCATCCAATTCATAATATGATGGAAACAGCAATGGAAAACTTAAAAGAAATGATTGATGTCAATACAATCATTGGAGATCCAATTGAAACACCAGACAAATCTGCGGTTATTTTGACCGTCTCTAAAGTCGGTTTCGGTTTTGCTTCTGGTGGTAGTGAATTTAATAACCCAGGAGGAAACCAGGAAGATTCATCAAATTCTAATATGCCTTACGGTGGAGGTGCTGGCGGTGGTGTGTCTATTACACCAATTGCTTTCTTAATTGTCAGATCACACGATGTGAAAATGGTGCATTTAGATGAAGGGACTCATATTGTTGAGAAATTAATCGACTTAGCCCCTCAAGCAGTTGAAAAAATCCAACATATGGTCCAGCAGAATAAACATACAAACCATTATGGTACGACAAATACGCCCGACTAAAACGCTTAAACTATCATAGTCCCAACAAGTTTGCTAAAATAAATAATGTATAAAAAAGTGACGGAGGGACTTTGATGGAGCAACAATTAAATGAGTTGTTCAATTGGTTAGATGAAACAAGTACAATCATTGAGCAGGAAGAAAACACACCATATATCGAAGCGTTAATAGCGAGTAGTAATTTATTATTTGAACAACAGGTCCCTGAAGACCTTGAACCGAATTATCAAAAGCAGTTAACAGATAAGGTTAATCAATTCCAATTTAATCAGTATGATCGTGAAGCAAGACGTAAAGCGATGCAGCTTGCTATTTTGAAAGGGATGAAAGGTGCTACTCAACAGCATCACTATATTACCCCTGATACAATTGGCGTATTTGTTGGTTATCTTATTAATAAGTTTTTAGAAGGGGAGCAGTCATATCGTTTATTTGACCCAGCATGTGGTTCGAGTAATTTATTACTGACTATTTTAAACCAACAAGAACACTTAACTGTAGATACTTATGGAAGTGAAGTTGACCCTACCTTAATTCGCTTAGCTTTTAATAATACGAATTTACAAGAACGTGAAATTGAGTACTTCCATCAAGACAGCTTAAAGCCGATTCTTTTAGAGCCAGTCGATGTTGTGGCATCTGATTTACCCGTTGGCTACTATCCTGATGATGAAGCGGCTAGTTCTTACGAGTTAAAAGCAGAAGAAGGACATTCCTATGCACATCATTTATTTATAGAACAAAGTATTAAATATACTAAAGAAGGAGGGTACTTATTTTTTGTTGTACCTAGCTTTCTTTTTGAAAGTGAACAGAAAGAACAGCTACAAGCTTTCTTAAAAGATCAAGTTCACATTGTTGGTGTGTTAGAATTGCCGAAAACGATGTTCAAAGATGAAAAGTTTTCAAGAAGCATATTAGTATTACAAAAGAAGGGTGAAGGTACAAGAGATCCGAAAAAAGTCATGTTAGCACAACTACCTTCTTTTAAAGATGTTCATGCAACGAACAATGTCATTAAACAAATCGATCAGTGGTTTAAGAATGACCGATAAAGGAGCCGTGTTTTAATGGGAGAGGAACGCGTCTTAAAGGAGATCGAACGTTGGGAACGTGAAGTGTCTTCTTATGTATCAAATGATTTTGAGAAAGTGTATGAGCTGTGGGTACAAGATCAGTTTAATAAGCTACCAAAACCGGTCCAACGTAAGTTTTTTGAAAGTATTGATCAATGCTTTTGTATACGTATACGTTTTTACAAGGGACAAATGCACAAGCTGAAGCTTACAACCGTATTCTACAAGTCGCCAGAACATATGATGAAGATATTCAACAAATTGAAGATCTAAAAAAGTTATCAATTGAAAAGTTAACATACTTAGCTGATCAACAAGTTGCTCGTAATCGTGTATATTCATTTGTTCAAGGTGGAGCAACTGGAGCTGGTGGCTGGCTATTGCTTGGTGTCGATTTACCAATGATGATCGGGTTAAATTTGAGAACAGTACAACTTGTAGGAACAAGTTACGGGTATAACATGCATAACCCTATTGAGATGGTAGTAGCTCTTAAAGTGTTACATGCAGGTGCTTTACCTAAACGACTTCAGTATGAGGCTTGGGAAGAGTTAAAAGAAGATGTTGAGCAATATGATCGATTAATGTCACAAGAAAAACAACTCACGAACACGACTTGGATTGAGCAACCATTAAGAAATATATTTAAGACAATTGCGATTTTAATGTTCCGCAAAAAGTTATTCCAAGGTGTTCCGTTAATTAGTGTTGGGGTTGGCGCAACGGTTAATTATAAAACGGCTAAAAATGTAAGTGACTTTGCCAAAAGATTTTACCAATATCGAGCTATTCAGGAACGTTAGGATAAGAAATTGGGGGTATCTCACCCCCAATTTTTTATTTAGAATCTTCTGGGCGAATAACTAACACATCAACTTTTGAGTACCGAGTAATGTGTTCGGAGACACTGCCAATAAAGAATCGTTCAACGGTGTTCATTCCTGTAGCACCACAAATAATTAAATCGGCATTGTGTCGTGGAGCAACTTCTTTAGCAATTTTGACTTTTGGAGAACCGTGTTCAAGGTCAGTCACCACATTTTCAACGCCAGCTTCTTCTGCTCGCATTTGATAAGTTCGTAAAAGTTCAAGAGCATCATTTTGCACACGGTCAGAAACGCTTCGGTCATACGCTTCGATCGTAGAGTATACTCGGGTGTCAACTACGTGAGAAATAATGAGTTTGGCATGATTTCTTTTGGCAATGTCGATTGCTTTTAAGAAAGCATATTCAGACGCTTTAGACCCATCTACCGCAATGACAATGTCATGATATTCAAATGCCATCAAGACACCTCCTTGTCTAATTAATTGTATTGTACCATCATTATCTGAATATTCATACTAATATTAATATAGACTTTAAAGTTGTTTCGTTCATTTTCCAAAATAATCATGGTAAAATAAATAAGGTAGGTCAAAGAATGATTGGAGGCCTTTAAATGAGACATGCAATTGTAACGGCAGGAACAAAAGGCTTAGGCAAAAAAATGACAGAAGCTTTATTAACAAAAGGTTATAGTGTAACAGCTACATATAGAAGTGACCGAGAAAAAGCTGAAGCATTATTAGATGAATTTGAAGAGTATCAATATCGTCTACATATTGTTCAGTTAGATACGATGGACGTATCATCAATTAATAAAGCAGTAGATCAAGCATACGAAAAGTTTGGACGTGTGGATTGTTTAATTAGTAATGCTGGACCGTATATATTTGAGCGAAAAAACTGTTTGATTATACAGAGCATGAGTGGAATGAGATGGTGAGGGGGAACCTCGATGCTTCATTTTATTTATTGAAGCGTTGTTTACCGATTATGAGAAAACAACAGTATGGTAGAATCGTCTTCTTAGGATTCCAAGGTGTTGACCATAGTTCTGGTTGGATTTATCGATCGGCTTTTGCATCAGCCAAAGTTGGACTAGCTTCGCTAATGAAGACAGTAGCATTAGAGGAAGCGGAGAATAGAATTACCGCGAACATGGTCGCTCCAGGTAAAATCGTCGATGAATTGAAGGAAGCAGATATTGTAAATGCTAGAGATATTACTGACACAGAAACACCGATTGGAAGGCCTGGTACAGGTGAAGATATCGCAAGGGTTGTATCTCATTTAAGTGATGAAGACTCTGATATGATCACAGGTACAGTCGTTGAAGTGACCGGGGGCCTAGATGTGATTCACCGTCATTTGTAAATTTAGTTTCCACTTTTTATATATCATGTTATAGTTAAAGCGGTTACATAAATTATATAACTTTTAGCATAGGAGGATTAATTATGAAAATAGGTGTACCAAAGGAGATAAAAAATAATGAGAACCGTGTTGCCTTAACTCCTGCTGGTGTTATGTCCCTAATAAAAGCTGGGCATGAACTTTATGTTGAAACAAATGCAGGAGAAGGATCGAACTTCACGGATGAACAATATAAGGAAGCTGGAGCGACTATAGTTTCGACTGCTAAGGAAGCATGGGAACAGCAAATGGTTATGAAAGTTAAAGAACCGCTACCTGAGGAGTATGATTACTTCTATGAAGGTCAAATTTTATTTACATACCTTCACCTTGCTGCAGAACCTGAGTTAACTAAAGCTCTAACTGAGAAGAAAGTAATTGGTATTGCTTATGAGACAGTTGAATCTGCTCAAGGCACGTTGCCGTTATTAACGCCTATGAGTGAAGTAGCTGGACGAATGGCTTCACAAATTGGTGCTCAATTCTTAGAAAAATCACGCGGTGGTAAAGGTATTTTATTAGGCGGAATTCCTGGTGTTACACGAGGTAAGGTTACAATTATTGGTGGTGGCGTAGTCGGGACTAACGCAGCTAAGATTGCAGTCGGTTTAGGTGCTGACGTCACAATAATTGACCTAAGTCCAGAGCGTATGCGTGAACTTGATGATATTTTTGGTAAACAAATTAAAACAGTTATGTCTAACCCATTAAATATTGAAGAGCATGTGAGAGAGTCTGATCTGTTAATTGGTGCTGTTTTAATTCCAGGGGCTAAAGCACCAAAACTTGTAACAGATGAAATGATTCAACAGATGAACCCCGGTTCAGTCGTTGTTGATGTAGCAATTGACCAAGGTGGAATTGTCGAAACAAGTGACCGTATTACAACGCATGATAATCCAACTTATGAAAAACACGGTGTGCTCCATTACGCTGTTGCTAACATGCCAGGTGCAGTTCCTAGAACGTCAACAATTGGTTTAACAAATGTAACAGTACCTTATGCTTTACAATTGGCTAATAAAGGGTACAAGCAAGCTGTTTTAGATAATGCAAGCTTATCTAAAGGTGTAAATACACTTGATGGATATGTGACATACAAAGCTGTAGCTGATGCACATGAATTAGACTATAAAGATCTAAACGACTTACTATAAAGTGAAATTTTTGTACAAAGTGACCTCATTAATGAGGTCACTTTTTTTATATTTATAAACTTTCTTTTAACAAACTATAAAAATTTATTACATCCCATTGAATTTTTATGCATAAATATGTATTATTATAAATTATCGAAAGAGAAAGTATAGGAGGATCTAAATGCATCAAGACCAAAGTTGGGTTAAGTTAACAGAGTCAATCGGGGATTACTTAGCACCAGGGATGGCTAAAGACCATCCAAACCTTCCAGTTGAAAAGGCTGAAGGGTGCTATTATTTCGGAATAGATGGAAAGAAATATTTAGATTTTACTTCAGGAATTGCCGTTGAAAATGTTGGGCACAGGCATCCTAAAGTCGTTCAAGCAATAAAAGATTCAGCAGATCATTTAGTTCATGGGCCATCGGGTGTCATTATATATGAGCCAATTCTTAAACTAGCAGAACAATTACAATCCGTACTACCTGAACCACTAGATAATTTCTTCTTTGGAAACAGTGGGACCGAAGCAATTGAAGGTGCTATAAAGTTAGCGAAACATGCAACAGAACGTCCTTATGTCATATCGTTTACAGGGTGCTTTCACGGTCGTACAGTAGGTGCTTTAAGTGTCTCAACTTCTAATAGCAAGTACCGTAAGTTTCTACAACCATCGTGGTTAACGTATCAGTTACCATATGCAGATCCAAGTAATTGTCCTGTTGGTGAAGATCCAGATGTTTATTTTGCCAATCAACTAGAAGAAGCGGCTGAAAGCTTATTCAATCACCAAGTTGAAGCAGAAGAAGTAGCTTGCATGATTGTTGAACCTGTACTAGGTGAAGGTGGGTATGTCATTCCACCAAAAGGTTGGTTACAAAAAATGAGAGAAATTTGTGACCGACATGGGATTTTACTTATCTTTGATGAAGTGCAAACAGGTTTTGGACGAACAGGTGAATGGTTTGCAGCTCAGACGTTTGGAGTAACACCAGATATCATGGCAATTGCTAAAGGAATAGCTGCAGGCATGCCGTTAAGTGCTACAGTTGCTTCTAAAGAATTAATGTCTAAGTGGCCATTAGGCTCTCATGCGACAACATTTGGTGGTAATCCAATTGCTTGTGCTGCATCAATTGCTTCACTAAATGTTATTAAAGAAGAGAATTTAATAGAGAACACGAAAGACGTCGGTCAATATGCATTTGAGCGGTTACAAAAGTTAGCTGAAAAGCATGGTGTCATTAAGGACGTCCGTGGCGTCGGATTAATGATCGGGATTGAAATGCAATCTCTAGGAGAACAAGAAGTAGGCGATCTTGTTATGGATATATTAAATAGTTGTTTACAAAAAGGTGTCCTATATTACTTGTGTGGCCAAAAGGGGCAAGTAATCCGTATGATTCCGCCGTTAGTGGTAACGAAAGAAGAAATTAATTTTGGACTTAATGTATTAGACGAAGTGTTGACTGAATTAACGAAATAAGGGGAGAAGTTTTATGGGGGAATTACAACAAACGTATGATGTTGATGAGAATATTAAAGGGTCTAATTCATTAAAAATAAAGCTGACCTTTCTTATACCATCGTTAATCGGTGTTTTACTATTTTTAGTACCGATTTCTGTTGACGGACAGTACACCATTGGGATCGGACTATTAGCAGACTATTTATTAGAGACATTTAGTGATCATATGCCCTACTTTGTTGTTGGGCTTTTAGGGGCATCCTTTATCTTGTCGTTATTAGCTACACTTATGAAGGTAGAATTTATAGAGAAGAACGACTTTTTAACTAACTTGTTCAAAGTAACATCAATCGGTCTACTTGTAAGAGGGTTTGGTTTTTTAGTTGGTTTGTTAACAATTATGGCTTGGGGTCCGACAATTATTAGTTCACCCGGTACTGGCGGCGTTGTACTTTATGATTTAGCCCCTGTCTTATTAACATGGTTTTTATTTGCAGGTTTGTTTTTGCCATTATTAATGCAATTTGGATTAATGGAATTTATCGGTTCATTATTAAATAAAGTGATGCGTCCGTTATTTACTTTACCAGGCCGTTCATCAATCGACAGTATGGCTTCTTGGATGGGAGCCGGTCCAGTAGGTGTATTAGTGACATCGAAACAATTTGATGAAGGGTATTATAACCGTAGGGAAGCAGCTGTAATTGCGACCACATTTTCAGTAGCTTCGATCGCCTTTAGTTTAGTAATTGCAAACGTCATTGGAGTCGGTCATTTTTTTATACCTTTCTATTTAACAGTTGTAGCTGCTAGTTTAGTTGCGGCAATGATTATGCCTAGAATTCCGCCACTATCAAGAAAGGAAAACACTTATAGAGAAGAGGTCGGGAAGCAAATTAATGATGCAAGTCCCGAAGGTGTTTCAGCACTAAAATGGGGTTGGATTCAAGCGATACAAAAAGCTAGCCAAGCTAAAGGATTCATTCACCAATTGAAAAGTGGTTTAAAGACTGTAGCGGATATTTGGTTTGGGTTAATTCCTTTAGTCATGAGTTTGGGTGTAATAGCACTTATACTAGTAGAATTCACACCCATTTTTAATATTTTATCGTATCCATTAGTTCCTTTGTTGGAGTTGTTGAGAATACCGGAAGCAAGTGCAGCAGCTCCAGCAATGCTCGTCGGTTTTGCGGATATGTTTTTACCAGCTGTAGTCGGTAGTAGTATCGAAAGTGAGCTAACACGATTTGTTATTGGTGCATTATCAGTTGCTCAAATAATATATATGTCTGAAATTGGTGTATTAATTTTAAAATCTAATATCCCAGTTAAATTACACGAACTATTTATTATTTTCTTGCAGCGTACGTTAATTACATTACCAACCATTGCGATCATTGCACACTTAATAATATTCACTTAAATAAAGCCCCTTTCCAAATGGAAAGGGGCTTTAAGTTTATTAAACTTTTTGTAGTGTCTTTGGGAATTGCGTTAGCGTTTTTGGACCGTTCTCTGTCATTAATACATCATCTTCAATGCGAACGCCCCCGACTCCCGGAACGTAAATACCAGGTTCAATGGTAAAAGCCATTCCAGGTTTCAATGGATCTTCGTTATTTGAAGCCATCGATGGAAATTCATGAACATCAATTCCAATTCCATGGCCAATTCGGTGAGTAAAGTATTCGCCGTAACCAGCGTCTTCAATTACACTTCGTGCAGCACGATCAATTTTCCCTAACGGTGTGTTCACTTCACAAACATCAAGTGCGTTTTGTTGTGCAGCAAGAACGGTGTTATAAACTTTTTCTTGTTCTTCATTAACTTCACCAACAGCCACTGTACGTGTAATATCCGAGCAATACCCTTTATAAACAACACCTAAGTCCATTAAAACAAAGTCTCCGTCCTCTATTGGTTTCGTACTTGGTGTCCCGTGTGGAGCAGCTGTTTTAGCACCTGAAAGAACTAATGTTGAAAAGGACATGTGGCGAATACCTTTTTCTTTAAGGGCATACTCAACTTCTGCGATAATTTCTAGTTCAGTTTTTCCTGACTTTATATGTTTAACGGCTGTTTCAATTCCGAAATCAGCGAAGCGTGCAGCTTCTTGTAAAATCTCAACTTCGTCGTCATCTTTAATGACTCGCAGCTCATTTAAAAGTCGTTGACCGTATTGAATATCTTCGTTTTTTGTTAGATTTTGAAGTTGTTGAAAACGTTCAACGTTTAAGTTCTCCTCTTCAATTGCTAGATTTCTTGGTAAACCACCTGAGTGGGATAACCATTTCTCGAATTTTTCCCATGGGTTTTCATGGTCGAAGTATGTGATGATTTCGCTTGTCCATCCAGCATTTTTTATATCTTCCAATTCTAAAGCAGGAGCAATAATTGTCTTTCTGCCTTGTACGTCTATGTATAAAGCAATTAAACGTTCATGTGCTTCAGCGTACAGATTACTAAAGTAAAAGACATTGGCTTTTGATGTAATGAAAATACTTTCTAAGTTATTATTTTGTAAGCTTTCAATTAACTGTTTGATTCTTTTATCCATTTAATTCACCTCTAAAATTTTTTGTCTTTATGTGTTATCTTAACGGATAAAGGGAAATAAATGAATGATGGCGAAGTAATTAATTAAGAAAAATTTAAAAATTCAGGAGGTTGATTGTGATGAAAGTATCTTTTCACGGTCATTCAGTAGTTAAAGTTGAAACGCTCAACCACACAATTTTAATCGATCCATTTATTTCTGGTAATGATAACTGTGACTTACAGGCAGAAGGTTTGAAAGCTGACGTGATTTTATTAACTCACGGGCATAACGACCATGTTGGTGACACAGAAAAGATCGCTAAAGACAATGACGCATTAGTTGTTGCCCCATTTGAGCTGGCAACTTATTTAGGAAATAAAGGCTTAAATACTCATCCAATGCACATTGGTGGCGGCCATAATTTTGAATTTGGACATGTTAAGTTAACTCAAGCATTTCATGGTTCAGCATACACAGAAGCTGACGGAACGATTGTTTATACAGGAATGCCTGCTGGTCTTCTGTTAACAGTGGAAGGAAAAACAATTTATCATGCTGGTGATACAGCATTGTTCTCTGATATGAAATTAATTGGAGACTTAAATGAGATTAATTTAGCCTTTTTACCAATTGGTGATAATTTCACAATGGGACCTAAAGATGCGAAGTTAGCGGCTGAATGGATTAAGGCTGATCGAGTTGTACCGATGCATTATGATACGTTCCCATTAATTGAACAAGATGGAGAAGCTTTTGCTAACTCTTTACAATCAGGTGTAGGTCATGCAATGAAACCTGGAGATGAGATTGACTTATAGGTTTTTTTATGAGGCTGAGACTGCCAAGG
>NZ_AKIF01000066.1 GCF_000269905.1 Alkalibacillus haloalkaliphilus C5 | reverse complement strand
TTGTTTTTGTCTAATATAGCCTTCTTCTTGTAATTCTTCGCGAATGTCTTCGATATCTTCTATACGAGCTTGTTCTAACTGTTGGATTAATCGTTCTAAGTAGTTTATCTCTTGTTTCGCTTTTTCGATTTCTACTAGTACTACTTCTTTAGATTTTTTAAGCTTTTGATATTGCTTAAAGTAGTGCTGTGCATTTTCACTTGGTGTTTTATTAGGATTTAACTCAAGTGTAATTTCATTTTGGTCAGGATCATAATAATCCATTACTGTCACTTGTTCATCACCTTGTTTAACAAGGTGTAGGTGAGCCGTTAATAATTCACCGTATTTCTGGTAGTCATCAGCTTTTTCTGCTTTTTTTAATGTTGATTGTTGTTTTTTTATTTTGCGCTCATTTTTTGCTTTTTCGTTCTTTAGTAATCTCATTAAATCGTGAGTTTGGTTTTTCACGCGGTCGCGCTCAGCTTTACCTTCATAATAAGCATCGAGCATACCACTAATAGAATCATACGTGGTAACTTCACCTTCAAGCTCGATATTTTGTAATACGTGGAAGTCTTCTTTTTTACCTTTGAAGATCTTCGGCTCATACTCATGGTGTTCAACTTCGTGTTTAAACTGATCATAAACTGCTTCATATTTTTCATTGGAGCCTAAATATGCTTGGTTTGCTAATGAGTTTGTAACAACAGGGGAGCAGCCCATAAGCAGATTCATCATTTGCTTTTCAATTTTTCCTTGATTGAAGTCAAGTTTCTTTACGAAATCAACACCATCTAATGATAATGGATGAACTTTACCTTGGTCTGGTGGTGCAATATAAGTCTGTCCAGGTAAGATCGTGCGGTGACGGTTTTGTGCTGGACTTATATGTTTTTGACTATCTAAAATTACTTCACGTTCTGGGTCAATTAATATCGCATTACTATGCTTGCCCATTAATTCAATGATTAACGTTTTATTTTGTTCATCACCGATCTCATCTTTACTACGAACAGTGATATGAATAATTCGCTCCATATCGACTTGTTCAATTTTTTCAATAAAACCAGCTGCTAAATATTTACGTAACACCATACAAAACATAGGTGGTTCTTTCGGGTTCGTAAACTTTTGGTCTGTAAAGTGAACCCTTGCATAACTTGAATGTGTAGAAATAAGTAAGCTATAGTTCTGCCCTTTATTTCTTACAGTTAAAATCAGTTCACTGTTTGTCGGTTGGAAAATCTTTTGAATACGTCCGCCTTCTAGTTTAGTTAGTTCATTTGTTATGGCTCGAGTTACGATTCCATCAAATGGCATGTCTATCACCTCATCAATGTTAAGTATATCACGAATAAAACATTGATTAATAGCCGTTAACAGTTGAAAAACTAATGTGATTAATGCGACAATATAAGACGTAATATGAAAGTTGGTGATGATATGGTTAAGAGTATGACTGGTTATGGGCAAGCGACTCAGAAGTTAGATGAACTTCAATTATCAGTAGAAGTCAAAACAGTGAATCATCGATTTTTAGACTTTTCATTTAAAATGCCTAGAGAATTGATGGCCCTTGAAGATCGAATGAAAAGTCAAGTAAAGCAGTATTTTGAACGTGGGCGTGTCGACATTTTCGTTAATATTAATGGAAAAACGTTAACGAACCAAGCAATCCACGTTAATTGGCCTCTGTTAAACCAATACATAGATCGTGTTGAAGAAATTAAACAACATAAAAACTTATCAGGTCAACTTGACATTGAACAACTCTTTCAAATTGAAGATGCCTTTGTAATTGAGGAAGAAAACAATTTTGATTCAGAAGTTGAACAAGCTATCTTAGTTGCATTAGGAGAAGCGCTAAGTCGTGTTGACCGTATGCGCGTAGATGAAGGTGAAGCGTTAAAAACTGATGTATACCAATTCGCTCAAGAAATAGAGCAGTTAGCGAAAAGCCTAGACCAGGACAAAGATAAATTCAAGCAAAATTATTATGAAAAAGTAACCAATCGTTTAAAAGAATTTGTTGCTGATGCAAATG
The DNA here is from genome assembly GCF_000269905.1 of Alkalibacillus haloalkaliphilus C5. Taxonomy (GTDB): domain Bacteria; phylum Bacillota; class Bacilli; order Bacillales; family Alkalibacillaceae; genus Alkalibacillus; species Alkalibacillus haloalkaliphilus_A. The sequence continues at coordinate 12,476 of NZ_AKIF01000066.1, read as the reverse complement.
TTGATGAAAATAGGTTATTACAAGAGATCGCAATTTTAACTGATAAAGGCGATATCACAGAAGAAATCACCCGATTGCTGTCTCATGTTGAACAAGTAAAATCTTTGTTACAACAGGATGGATCTATTGGTAGAAGGTTAGATTTTTTAACACAAGAATTACACCGTGAAGCTAATACAATAGGGTCTAAATCGAATGATGTACAGGTGAGTAAGGTAACTGTAGATTTAAAGAGTGTAATAGAGAAAATTAAAGAACAAGTACAAAATATTGAATAATATTTGAGTTTTTGACTATTTTTAGACTATAATAGAGTTATTATTCAAGAATAAAAGTTAGGGGAGAAGAGGATGAATTTAAAATTAATTAATATCGGGTTTGGAAATGTTGTTTCTGCCAATCGCATTATTTCGATTGTGTCACCCGAATCAGCCCCGATCAAACGTATTATCACAGTTGCAAGGGATAATAATAAGTTAGTTGATGCTACATATGGAAGACGAACAAGAGCAGTCATCGTGACTGATAGTGACCACGTTATTTTATCAGCTGTACAACCTGAGACAGTTGGACAACGTGTCGTAAATGAAGATATGAACATAGACAACTAGGAGGAACTGTTGTGAAAGACGAAAAAGGTATTTTATTTATTCTGTCTGGACCGTCTGGTGTCGGAAAGGGCACTGTTAGAAAAGCGTTATTTGAACGTGATCCAGATTTAGCCTATTCGATCTCCGTGACAACAAGGCAAGCGCGTGAAGGCGAACAAAATGGTGTTGACTACTTCTTCAAAACGAAAGATGAAGTAAAAAAGATGATTGAACAAGGTGAATTTATCGAGTATGCTGAATATGTAGGGAATTATTATGGAACACCTAAAGCATACGTAGAGCAAACTTTAGAAGAAGGACGCGATGTCTTTTTAGAGATCGAAGTGCAGGGAGCGTTACAAGTGAAAGAGAACTTCCCTGAAGGTGTTTTTATCTTTTTATTCCCTCCGAGTTTAGAAGAATTAAAGAACCGTATTATTAATCGCGGTACTGAAACTGAAGATCTCGTTAGAAATCGCTTATTAGAAGCGAAAAAAGAAATTGAAATGATGGATGCTTACGATTATGTCGTCGTTAATGATGACGTTCATAATGCTGTTGATCGAATTGAATCGATTGTCGTAAGTGAGCATTGTAAACGTGAAAGAATTGCTAGTCAATATAAAAAAGCTTTAGGGAGTGTTGAACTGTGATCTTAGAGCCATCTGTCGATAACTTACTTAATAAGATTGACTCTAAATATGCGATTGTGATTGCATCAGCTAAGCGTGCCCGAGAATTGCACGAAGAGAATAATTACATTTTAGATCATCACAAGTCGCCTAAATACGTTGGTCAAGCGTTAGAAGAAATTATGGAAGATAAGCTAACTGTTAGTGGCTACAAGTAAATTTTATTTATACGCTTGCAGGTCGGTGTTGAATTAGCATTTCAATTCACCACCTAGCGTGATCAATGTCTTGACCGAAAAGAACAACCTGCATGTCAGGTTGTTCTTTTTAATGGGTTATATTTAAACCATATTAGCCGTTTAATTACTAATTAATGGTTGTTGGAGGAGAAACGATGAATCAACAAAAAAAAGTATTGTTAGGCGTTTCGGGTGGGATCGCAGCTTATAAAGCTTGTGCATTAACGAGCCAATTAGTTCAGCGCGGTTATGATGTAAGAGTAATCATGACTGAAGGCGCAACGCAATTCGTTAGTCCGTTAACGTTTCAAGCGTTATCACGAAACCCAGTATTTACAGATGCATTTGATGAGAAGAATCCTGAAAAAATTGCCCATATTGATTTAGCGGATTGGGCTGATTTTGTTTTATTAGCGCCTGCTACTGCGCACTTATTAGGAAGAGTTGCTAATGGACTTGCAGATGATATGTTAACGACAACTTTACTTGCTACAACAGCACCGGTATACGTTGCGCCAGCTATGAATGTTCATATGTACGATCATCCAGCAGTAAAAGCTAATTTAAAAACATTAGATGGATTTGGATATCGTTTTATTGAACCAGGAGCTGGTTATTTAGCATGTGGTTATGTAGGCAAAGGTCGTTTAGAAGAGCCCGAACGAATTATTGAAGTTATCGAACAAAATGAAGCAGTAGACCAACCATTAAAAGGTAAAAATGTGTTGGTGACAGCAGGTCCAACTGTTGAGGTTGTTGATGCAGTCCGCTATTTTACAAACCATTCATCAGGCAAAATGGGTTATGCCTTGGCTGAAGTAGCGAAACAATTAGGGGCTAATGTCACGTTAGTCAGCGGTCCAGTTGATTTAGATGAGGTTATCGGTGTAGAAATGGTTCACGTAACGTCAGCTAAAGAAATGTATGACGCGGTAACGACCCGTTTCGAACATCAAGATTTCGTAGTTAAATCTGCAGCCGTCGCAGATTATCGACCTAAAGTTACTCAAACGAATAAAATGAAGAAAAAAGACGGTAACTTGTCAATTGAAATGGAACGTACAGATGACATATTAAAAGCATTAGGTAAAATGAAAGAGCATCAATATTTAGTTGGATTTGCTGCAGAAACAGATCACATACTGGAGTACGGTAAAAGCAAACTGGAACGCAAAAACTTAAATGCGATCGCTGTTAACGATATTAGTGAAGACAAACATGGGTTTAAATCTGATACTAATGCTGTTCACGTGTTGACGAAAAAAGGGTTAGAACAATCCATTCCATTAAAGACGAAGCATGAAATTGCACAAGATCTATGGTCAATTTTTACAGAAGAATTGTTAGGTGAATCGAAGTGAAAGTTGCAAAAGTAGTTGTCGATGTTCCTGTCTCATCGATTGATTCATTGTTTGACTATGAGATTCCTGATGAGCTTCAAAGTGTTGTAAAGCCAGGGGTGCGAGTGGTAGTACCATTCGGACCTCGTAAAATTATGGGGTTTGTCATTGATATTACCGGAAGTAGCGAATTTGAAAAACTTAAGCCGATTCATACTGTGATGGATTATGAACCCGTTTTAACTCCAGAGTTATTAAACCTTTCCAAATGGCTACAAGAAGAGACTCTATGTTTTAGAGTTTCTGCTTTACAAGCGATGTTACCAGCTGTTTTTAAAGCGAAATATGAAAAAGAAGTATGGCTATTAGCAGATGAAAGTGAGCTGCCATTCGAATGGCAAATCTTGACTCAAGGGCGTGAAGTATTCCCGTTTAATGAGTTAGAAGAAAGTGGTATAAAGGCAAGCCAAATTTCATCACTAGTCAGTGAAGGGTTAATAGAAATTAAATATGTCGTCAAAGGTAAAAATAGAGTAAAGAAAGATACATATATTGAATTAGCACTTGAACAAGTAAAGGTAATAGAAGTTATTGAAGATTTAGGAAAGCAGGCCAAAAAGCAAAAACAAGTACTAGAGTATTTACAAGATACTAATGGAGATTTTCGATTAAAGCAGTTGATGGATGACTTAGGCGTTACTCGAGCACCGATTAAAACGTTAGAAGATAAAGGTATTATTCGTCTAGTGCAAAAGGAAGTTTACCGTGATCCTCACGCTAACAGTAACGAACGAACGAAACCACTTCCGTTAACGAAACAGCAACAACAAGTTATTGAACCGGTTTTGTCACGGATTGATGAAAATAAACACGAAATGTTCTTGTTACATGGTGTGACGGGAAGTGGAAAAACTGAAGTTTACTTACAATCGATTGACCGCGTGCTACAAGAGGGCAAAGAAGCAATCGTCTTAGTTCCTGAAATCTCTTTAACGCCACAGATGGTTGAACGCTTTAAATCAAGATTTGGCGATGATGTCGCTGTTTTACATAGTGGATTATCAACAGGTGAAAAATATGATGAATGGCGTAAAATTCATCGTAAAGAAGTGAAAGTAGTTGTAGGGGCACGTTCGGCTGTTTTTGCTCCATTTGAAAATCTCGGGATTATTATTATCGATGAAGAACATGAAACAACATATAAACAAGAAGACTATCCGAAATATCATGCGAGAGAAGTGGCTAAATATCGTGGTCAATACCATAAGTGTCCTGTCATTTTAGGAAGTGCAACACCAACGTTAGAAAGCTATGCTAGAGCACAAAAAGGGGTTTATCAATTACTCGAACTGTCAGAACGTGTTAATGAACAGGCATTACCGCACATGGAAATCGTGGATATGCGTAAAGAATTAGAAAAAGGTAACCGTACGATGTTCTCTGATAATTTAGTTGAGAAAATTAATGACCGAATTAAGCGTGGTGAACAAGTTGTTTTAATGTTAAATAGAAGAGGGTATTCTACGTTTGTTATGTGTCGCGAATGTGGTGAAACGGTCCAATGTGAACATTGTGATATATCGATGACTTACCACCGTACGAATCATAAATTAAAATGTCACTACTGTAGTGATGAAAAGCCGATGCCAAATCAATGTCCTAAGTGTGAAAGTGAAGCGATCCGTTTTTTCGGTACTGGTACGCAAAAAGTTGAAGAAGCATTGCAACAACAGTTTGAACATGCCCGTATTATTCGTATGGACGTTGACACAACAAGCCGTAAAGGTGCACACGAACGACTCCTGAAGAAGTTTGGTAATCAAGAAGCTGATATTTTACTAGGTACACAAATGATTGCTAAAGGATTAGACTTTGAAAATGTAACGTTAGTAGGCGTGATCGCTGCTGATGCGATCTTACATTTACCTGACTTTCGAGCTGCTGAAAAGTCTTTTCAATTATTAACACAAGTCAGTGGACGTGCAGGAAGACATGAGCTTCCAGGGGAAGTCGTCGTTCAAACGTATACACCAGAACATTTTACGGTTGAATTAGCTGCACAATATGATTATGAATCTTTCTTTAACCGTGAAATGCAAATTAGAAGCGGTTTGCTTACCCGCCATACTACTTTTTAGTATTAATTAATATATCTCATGAAAACCATGTTAAAGTAGTTGAAGCTTCACAAAGAATTGCTAATATGTTAAGTGAACGTCTCGGTGAAAGTGCCTTGTTAATGGGGCCATCACCATCCCCGATGTTGAGAATTAAAGACCGTTTTCGTTATCAATGTATGATTAAATATAAAAATCGCCAAGATGTCGATGAACCATTAGAGCATGTATTAAACAGTTTCCAAAAAGAAATGAATAAAGAAGAACTACAATTAACCGTTGATTTTGAACCGTATTACTTTATGTAGAAAAGAAGGGGTATTATATGACAAAACGAATTGTATTTATGGGTACACCTGACTTTAGTGTACCTGTTTTAGAAAGAATTATAGAACAAGGTTATGACGTTGCAGCTGTCGTCACGCAACCAGATCGCCCTAAAGGTCGTAAGAAAGTTTTAACACCCTCACCGGTAAAAGAGTGTGCGCTTAAACACGAGCTACCAGTATTACAGCCCGAGAAGATTAGACATGATTATCGAAACATACTCGATTACAAGCCTGACCTTATTGTAACAGCAGCTTATGGACAAATTTTACCAAAAGAAATTTTAGAAGAGCCTCCTTTCGGTTGTATAAACGTCCATGCCTCACTGTTACCGAAATTAAGAGGTGGAGCACCGATTCACTATTCGATTTTAGAAGGTCATGATGAAACAGGCGTAACTATTATGTATATGGTTAAAGCACTAGATGCCGGTGCGATGATTTCAAAAGATCAAGTCAAAATCGAAGAAAGCGATCACGTTGGGACTTTACATGATAAATTATCTGAAGTCGGTGCTAATCTATTAGTAGATACTTTGCCAAAGCTGTTTGCTGGAGAGATCGAAGCAGAAGAACAAAATCATGATGAAGCAACATTCGCTTATAACATTAAGCGAGAGCAAGAGCGAATTGATTGGAACAAATCACAACAAGACATTTATAATCACATAAGAGGTTTGCACCCGTGGCCTGTTGCTTTTACAACATATCAAGGTCAAACGGTAAAACTATGGTGGGGTGAAAAAGTTAATCAAACGATTGATCAAACTCCAGGAACGATTGTGGCAATTGATGATCAAGTTGGAATATCAGTCGCAACTGGTGATCAAAAGTTAATTAATATAACAGAACTTCAACCAGCTGGCAAAAAACGTATGAAAACAGTCGATTTCCTAAGAGGATCTAAAGATTACTTTGAAATAGGCAAGAAACTAGGTGATTAAATGGCTAAACAACAAACAGTTAGAGAAGTCGCACTAAACTTATTACAACGAGTAAGTCAAAGTGGTGGGTTTAGTCATATTTTAATAAATCAAGCAATCTCAAAACATGAAGTAAAACAAGAAGATAAAGGTTTATTCACTGAGATTGTATATGGTACATTACAACGACAATTAACGCTTGATTTTTATTTAACTCCATTTGTCGGTAACAAGAAGATGGATCACTGGGTAAGAACGTTGCTTAGAATGTCTGTCTATCAAATGGTTTATTTAGAGCGTGTACCTGATCATGCTGTCATTAATGAGGCGGTAACAATAGCGAAGAAAAAAGGTCATAAAGGTATTAGCGGCTTTGTAAATGGGGTTTTAAGAAATATTCAACGAAAAGGTGTCCCATCATTTGATACGATTGAAGATAAAGTTGAGCGCGTATCTATAGAAACGAGTCATCCATATTGGTTAGTATCACGTTGGGTAGATCAGTATGGTTTTGATGTCACTAAGAAGATGTGTGAGTCAAACATGGAGTCGAAAAAAGTATCAGTTCGAATTCAACCAGAAAAATTGTCAATTGAAGAAGCGATTGAAAAACTAGAGGTTGAAGGGATTAAAGTAGAAAGATCGACTTTATCTAATCAAGGATTAAATATTATTGAAGGAAACATTTTGAGAAGTGAATTGTTTCCACACAGTTTAACAATTCAAGACGAGACGTCAATGTTAGTATCTGAAATGATTGGTGCAAAGCCAAATATGACTGTGTTAGACGCATGTAGTGCTCCCGGGGGTAAGGCGACACACATTGCTGAAAAGATGAATTCACAGGGTGAAATTTATGCATATGACCTTCACCAATCTAAAGTCAATCTCGTAAAAGAAAAAGCACGTGATCTAGATTTAACAAATATTCAAGTAAAAGCCTATGACAGCCGTCAGTTATATGAAGTGCATGATGACGGTACATTTGACCGTATTTTGTTAGATGCTCCATGCACTGGATTAGGTGTGTTAAGAAGTAAACCAGATATTAAATATAGCAAGCAGGAAGAGAATATCGAACAATTAGCTAATATTCAACATGATTTATTGAGGTCAGTTCTTCCTTTATTAAAAGAAAATGGTAAACTAGTATATAGTACATGCACCGTAGATCGTCATGAAAATGAAGAACAAATTAAACAACTATTAAAAGATTTTTCTAACTTACAAGTTGATCCAGCTTTTTTTGAAGAGTTACCAGAATCTTGTCAGCATTTAGAAGGGAAATCTGAATATGGGATTCAAATTTTCCCGCAGGATTTTAAAGCAGATGGATTCTTTATTACTCGTTTAGTCTTTAAGTAATTTTTATATAAGTGAGGTGCATGAGAGGATGCATGCTGTATTTAAGACAGATAAGGGGAAAATTCGTGAAGCCAATGAAGATTTTGGCGGTGTGTTTTTTAATGAAGACGATCAGTTGTTAGCTGTAGTAGCAGATGGTATGGGCGGCCATCAAGCAGGTGATGTAGCTAGTCGACTAGCGGTAGAGCAGATGAAAGGTTACTGGGAAAGTACTAGAGTTTTTACAGATGTTAAAGAATTAGAAGTATGGTTAGAGACAGTTGTTAAAGAAGTTAATGATGTTCTTAAAGACCATGCGCAAAACAATGAAGAGTGCAAAGGAATGGGAACAACGCTTATTGCTGCAACAGTACTCAATAATGAGATCGTTGTCGCTCATGTCGGCGATAGTCGACTTTACCATGTCACTGAAGAAACCATTGAACAGAAAACGACTGACCACTCTTTCGTGAACGAACTCGTCTTACAAGGCCATATCACAAAAGAAGAAGCAGAATCACATCCTAGAAAGAATGTGTTAACGCGTGCTTTAGGAACAGAAGAAGAAGTTAACGTCGATACGTTATCATATGAGTGGCAACATGAATCTTATTGCTTGTTATGTACAGACGGATTAACAAATAAACTGCCTGATGAAGATATACTACATATTGTTAATCGTTCTATGTCTAATGAGGAGAAGGTTGATCAATTATTAGAGGAGGCAAATCAACGTGGCGGTGAAGATAATATTACTGTCGCATTGATTAGCTTAGAATCGGGTGATCAAACATGGACATAGGTAAAGTTTTAAACGAACGTTATAAAGTTGTGCAATACATTGGTGGAGGCGGTATGGCCAATGTATATTTAGGAGAAGATTTAATTTTAGGTCGAGAAGTAGCAATAAAGCTATTAAAGCTAGAGTACTCCGATCACGAAGAATTCATTGAAAGATTTAATCGTGAGGCAGAAGCGGCTATAAGCCTTTCAAATGATCATATCGTTAACATATTTGATGTCGGTCAAGAAGATGACTTACATTATATGGTTATGGAATATGTTGATGGTATGACATTAAAAGAATATATCCAGCACAAAGGCACAGTTTCGATGCATGAAGCAGTTCGAATTATGATCCAATTATCTGATGCGGTAAAACATGCTCATGATAATGGCATTATTCATCGAGACATTAAGCCTCAAAACATTTTGATGGATCATCGCGGTAATGTAAAAATAACTGATTTCGGTATTGCAAGAGCGCTGAGTTCTACTTCGTTAACGAAAACGAATGACGTGATGGGGTCTGTTCATTATTTATCTCCTGAACAAGCACGAGGTGGAACAGCGACCCGAAAATCCGACATTTATTCTTTAGGTATTGTTTTATATGAACTATTAACTGGTCGGTTACCATTTTCAGGAGAATCTGCTGTTTCAATAGCGCTAAAACATATGCAAACTGAACCACCATTTGTTAGAAGTTTTAACCCTGAGATTCCACAAAGTCTCGAAAATGTAGTTTTAAAAGCAACAGTTAAAAACCCACTTCATCGTTACGCAACGATTGAAGAGTTTAGAAAAAGTTTAGAGACCGTATTTGACCATTCAAGGTTAAGTGAAGAACGCTATAATCCTCCTGAAGAAGAAGGGGAAGATACAAAAGTAATTCCAGCGATCCAACCGAATACATCACATAACAGTACCAACGAAGAGACTATCGTCCCAACTCAACAAAACGAGAAAAAGAAGTCAAAGAAGTGGATCGTATGGGTATCTTCAATAGTTGGAATATTAATTGCAGCTTTTATTATTGCTTTATTTGTATTACCAGGAATGTTCATGCCAGAGGATGTCACCATTCCTGAGCTTGAAGGGTATACTTATGAAGAGGCATTAATCGAACTATCAAATTTAGATTTAGACGTTGAACGTGAATCAGTTTTTAATGATGAAGTAGAAGAAGGGTATGTTGTTCGAACGAACCCTAGAAGTGGTACGACTGTTAAAGAAGGTTCCACGGTTGCTTTATATACGAGCTTAGGTCAAGAGAAAATAGAATTCGATGATTATGTCGGTCAAGATTTTAACGAAACGAGAAGGTTACTTGAGTCTCGTGGTTATGGACAAGTTCGTGAAATTAGACTTGAAGACGAACGTCCTGAAGGCGAAATTATTAATCAAATTCAACCTGAACCTGGGGAAGAAATTATCCCTGAAGACACTCGCGTCATATTTGAAGTAAGTCAAGGACCACCGAGTATATCGTTGCCTTCATTTAGAGATGATACTTTAGAGCGTGCTCAAAATTTCGCTCAAGAAAATGAATTAATGCTAGAAACAGAAGAAGAACATTCTGATGATATTTCAGAAGGCCGAATAACCAGACAAGAACCAAGTCAGAATGCTGAGTTAGAACGTGGTGACGAGTTTAAAGTATATGTTTCTAAAGGTGCTGAGCCACAACCAATTACAGAACAAGTTTCGTTCACCGTTACTTATGATGAAGAAGTTAATTCTGAAGATGATGAAGAAGAAGAGCCAATAGGACAAGAGGTTCAGATATTTATAGAGGATCAAAACAATAGTATTAATGAAGTGTTTGAAGAAGATGTCATTTATGAAGATACAATCTATACAGTTGAACTAACGATTGAACCTGATGAAACAGGTGAAGTTCGTGTAACGAAAGAGGGTACACTTTATTATGAAGAAGTAATTCCTTATGAGCCAGGAGAGGATTAATGAATGCCAAAAGGGAAAATAGTTAAAGCATTAAGCGGGTTTTATGATGTATTAGTAGGTCAGGAAGTGTATCGTTGTAAAGGAAGAGGAGTCTTTAGAAACCAAAAGATTACGCCTCTCGTTGGAGATGAAGTTGAAATATCTGTACAAGAAAATTATACAGGGACAATTCAAACGGTATACGAACGAGAAAACGAATTAATTAGACCGCCCGTTTCTAATGTTGACCAGGCGATTATTGTTACTTCGATGACAGAACCAGATTTTAATCCATTACTGCTCGACCGATTTTTAGTCCTTGTTGAAAATAAAGACTTAGATGCTTTAATTGTTTTTAGTAAGGAAGATTTGGTTGATTCACAGCATGAGTTAGAGATTGATTTTTTCATTAACTACTATGAATCAATTGGCTATGATGTTGTTAAAGTTTCAAGTAAGATGGAGAACTTAAATGATCAGCTAGAACCATACTTAGCGGAAAAAATCTCTGTAATTGCAGGTCAATCAGGCGTTGGCAAGTCAACGATTCTCAATCAACTAGATGAGACGTTGAACATTGAAACAGGTGACATATCCAAAAGTTTAGGTCGTGGAAAACATACGACACGCCATGTGGAGTTATATCACATTGCAAATGGGTATGTTGCCGATACACCTGGCTTTAGTGCTCTAGACTTTGATGAACTTCAATTAGAGGATATTAGAATGTCATTCCGAGAGTTTTTAGACTATGAAGATCGTTGTAAATTTAGAGGATGCTACCATATGAACGAACCGAAGTGTGCTGTTAAACAAGCAGTAGAAAGTGACGAAATTAAGCCATTTAGATATGAGCATTACAAACAATTCTATGAAGAAATTAAAAATAGAAAGCCGAGGTATTAGGTTATGGTAAAGATTGCACCATCGATATTATCAGCAGACTTTTCAAAGTTAGCAACAGAAATCAAATCAGTTGAAAATGATGTCGACTACATTCACGTTGATGTCATGGATGGTCATTTTGTTCCAAATATTACGATTGGACCATTGATTGTAGAAGCGGTCCGTCCTGTTACTAATCTACCATTAGATGTTCATTTAATGATTGAGAACCCTGAAGATTTTGTCCCGCAATTTGCTAAAGCTGGAGCAGATATCATTTCGGTTCATGCTGAGGCGTGTCCACATCTGCACCGTGTTATCCAACAAATTAGTAACGAAGGTGTTAAGCCTGGCGTCGTTATTAATCCAGCAACACCGGTTTCTATGATTGAACCGATATTGCAAGATGTTGACCTTGTCTTAGTTATGACGGTAAACCCTGGTTTTGGTGGCCAATCATTTATTGATTCAACATTGTCCAAAATCGAACAATTGTCAGTACTGAAAAAACAATACGGTTTTGATTATGAAATTGAAGTTGATGGTGGCGTGAAAGCTGAGACAGCTAAAGCTTGCGTTGATGCTGGTGCTGAAGTGTTAGTTGCTGGCAGTGCGATCTTTAATCAAGAAGACCGTCAAGCAGCCGTACAAACGATCAAAGCTAGTTATGAACAATCGGTGTAGGTGATAGTAATGAAGGTGTTTGGTATTGTGGCGGGAGGTCCTAAATCGGACTTGCCGCCTTTAAATCATTATGAAGATATTAATCATTGGGTCGGTGTAGATCACGGAGCTTACTTATTGAGTGAAAATGTTGGCTACATTGATTTAGCGATTGGAGATTTCGATTCTGTTAGTACGACTGAATTTACCCAAATTAAGATGTATTCTAATGAAGTGGAAGTACATCCTGTAGATAAAGATGATACAGATTTAGAACTTGCCATTAATTATGTTATGAACCAAAATCCTGATCGCGTCTATTTATTTGGTGCTACTGGTGGACGAAAAGATCACGAAATAGTGAATATTATGTTATTAAAGAAGTTTAACGATGCAGGAATAGAAGCATGGATTTGTAATGCGCAAAATGAGTTAACTTTGAAAACACCTGGTCAATACGAACTAAAGCGCGATGAACGCTTCCAATATGTATCATTTCTCCCAATTAGCGACACGGTTTATAACTTGAATTTAAAGGGTTTTTTATATGAATTAGAAGGCGCAAACGTTGAAAGTGGTAGTTCTTTAACGGTTTCAAATGAATGGAGTGAAAAAATAGGTACTTATTTTTTTACTGAAGGCATATTAATAATTGTAAAGAGCCGTGATTAATTTATAGTTTAATATTTG
>NZ_AKIF01000065.1 GCF_000269905.1 Alkalibacillus haloalkaliphilus C5 | reverse complement strand
ACCGCATGCAGACATTTTATTCTATACATCTCGAGTTTAAATTAACATAAGGCTTAGATCTTAAAATTTAGTTGTATTTTGATCTAATGCTGCAATGGATCTGATAAACCAATCTGCGCCTTGACTTCAATACCTATCCTAACTGAAGAAACGCTCCAGTTAGTAGAATAGCGATAGACATCGGGTCCACTCTTTCCTCTAATTACATTATGTAAGAAAAAGAGGCCCCGACAAAGCGAGACCTCCCCATGATTTATTAATTAGTTACCTTGCTGCTGGTTGTAACGCTCAATTTGTTCTTCGATATCAGCTGCTGCTTGATCGAGAAGCTCCTGTGGGTCCTCACCTTGGTAAAGTGCTTCAATTGCATTCTCAATAACGTTACGTGCTTCTGGGAAGACACCCATTAACGCACCCTGAGTTGCAGGCGTTAATGTTGTATTTTGAAGCTGATCAACACTTGTAGTGAACTGTGGGTATTCTTCATAAATGTCCTGGAGGATTTCGTTATCATACGCCTCAGGTGAAATTGGGAAGTATCCTGTCGCTCCAGCCCATACAGCTTGAACTTCTGGGTCAGCTGTGTACTTTATGAAGTCAAATGCTGCTTCCTGTGTTTCATCAGCAATACCGTTTGTCATCCATAGAGAACCTCCACCAACAATCACACCCTGTGGGTCCATACCATCTGGAACTGGTAAGAATGCTGTACCAACTTCAAAGTCAGCGCCTTCAACGTTTCCACGAGTTGCTGCTGTTGAGTCAAGGTACATCGCAACGTTTTCAGCCGCAAATGCTGTACGAATATCATCCCATTGACGACCGAAGTTACCAAGTGTACCCGCTTCGTTCATTTCATTTAACCATTCGAAAATACGTTGTCCTTCCTCACCATTAACTAACGCTTCGTCTGCTACTGCAGAACGGCCGTTATCGTTGTTAAGGTAATGGCCACCTTGGTTCGCAAGTAACTGCTCAAAGAACCAACCGTAAATTAAAATTGCGAATCCAGCTTCACCTGTAGCATCATTTAGCTGTTGAGAGTACTCTTGTACCTCACTGAATGTTCTTGGTGGCTGTTCAGGGTCTAAGCCGGCCTCACGGAACATGTCTTTGTTGTAGAACATGATCGCGTTAGACGTGTTGAATGGCATTGAGTAAAGGTCGCCATCTAACTGGTAGTAACCCAGTATGTTTTCTTCTAAATTATCAACGCTGAAATCGTCATCTGCATCGATGAACGTTTGAAGTGGCTCAATGAATCCACTTTCGCTCATGTACTGAGTTCCAACCTCATAAACCTGTACGATTGATGGCGCCTCACTAGTTCCACCAACAGCACGTAGCTGGTTTAGAAGTTCCTCGTAGCTACCCTGATAAACAGCGTCAACGTAGATTTCATCTTGAGATTCATTGTAGCTATTAACCATTTCGTCAATTGCTTCACCTGGTCCGCCACCCATCGCGTGCCAGAATGTTACTAGACGTTCACCGTCATCTGTCATTGGCACATCTGGATCATCGCCGCCACATGCAGCTAATAGGAAAACAGAAAGAATGACTAATACAGCCAAACTAAATAGCTTTTTCACAAAATCTCCCCCTTGTCAAATAGAGTAATTTATCCTTTTATGGCCCCTTGCGTCAAACCGCGTTTCAAGTGACTTAAGCCCAAGACCAAAAGAATCAATGTTGGTAGTAAGACCATGACAACCCCAGCCATAACAACGTTCCAGTTTGTACCGGTTTCTGCAGAGATCATCATTTTCAAACCAATTTGTACCGTACGCACATCATCATTGTTTGTTAATAGAAGCGGCCATAAGTACATGTTCCAAGTCGTCAAGAATGCGAAAATACCTAGTGCACTTAAAATTGGTTTCGATAATGGCATTGCAAACGAAAGGAAGAAACGAAAATGCGAACATCCTTCCATTTGAGCAGACTCCCAAAGCTCTTTCGGCAATGTCATAAACTGCTGCCGCATCAGGAAAATCCCGAATGCTGTCGCAAAGAACGGCACCATGAGTCCGGTATACGTATCTACCCATCCGAAATCTAAAATCGTAATGTAGTTAGTTAAGAATGCTGCTTCCCAAGGGATTAATAACGTTGACACAAAGAGGAAGAACATCACTTTCGCACCCTTAAATGGGATAAACACAATTGCATAAGCAGCTAAACTACAAATAATTAACTGTGCGACCATAACCCCAAATGCGACAATAAAACTGTTCATTAGGAAATGGAAAAGTGGGACACTTGTAAAGGCTCGCACATAGTTATCAAATGAAATACTTGAAGGCAATAATGCCCCGCGGTTAATCTCTTGTGTTGTCATAAAGCTGGCTGAAACCGCGTATAAAACAGGGAAGGTAATTAAGAATGCTGAAATGATGAGTAGTATGTAAATTATGACTTTTCGCATCATTGGTAATGCACCTTCTTTTCAACAAACTTAAATTGAATAATCGTTAAGATTAATACAAGAGCAAACAAGATCATGGCTTGCGCACTCGCTGTTCCAAAGAATCCACTTTCAAAAGCTTCCCTGTAAATCGAATAAACAATGAGGTTCGTACTGTTATTCGGTCCACCACCTGTTAAGATGTCAACCTGGCCGAATGACTGGAACGAGTTAATAATCGTCACAACACTTACGAAGAAGAGTGTTGGCGATAATAAAGGGATCGTAATTTTGAAGAGTTGTGTCCAATACCCTGCACCATCGACACGCGCACTTTCATATAATTCCTCAGAAATATTCTGTAATCCACCTAGTAAAATAATGAAGTTAAATCCTAAGTTCATCCAAATCGTTGTAATCGAGACTGAAATAAGTGCCCATGTTGAAGACGTCAACCATCCGATTCGATCAAATCCAATTCCAGCGAGGAGGTTGTTGAATACCCCAACACTTGGATGTAATAAAATTAACCAGATCGTCGCACCGGCTGCTACTGATACCCCTAGCGTTGAAGAAAATGCAACACGGAAAAATGGAATCCCGCGTACCTTTTCATTCGTTATGACGGCTAAGAATAACGAAACTATAATAGTTGTTGGCACCGTATAAAGAGCAAATAAGAATGTCGCTTTCATACTCGTTCGAAATGATGAAGACTCCCATAAGTATAAGTAATTTGAAAGCCCAGCAAATGAAATTGTATCTCCACGTGAGTTAACGACGAAAAAGCTAAAGTAGAGCGTTTTAAACATTGGATAAAATAAGAAAAAACCGATGATTGCAATGGCAGGTAACATGAACAGCATGGCTGTCCAAAAATTCTTCCGCGCTTTCTTTCGCTTTTCCTTGTCACGCGATGCTGGATCCATCAGTTGCTTTGCAGCAATTTGGTCCGTCATAATAACCCTCCCCCTCCAATTATGTACACTTTTCACAGGTCAAAAGAAACTCCATACGAAAACACACTACAGCGTTTTCAAAATTTTGAAATGGTTCATTTAATTACATTATATTTTCTATTTATTAGCTTTATGTTAACTGCGTGTAAAGGTTTTGTTAATTTGTATCCTGATAGTTTCATTCATGATTATATGGACCATAATCAGATCATAGAGTGGTACATATGCAAACCATTGAGCAACAATAACTGAAAGATTGAAGGCTTTAGCTTTAATAAGTTTCAATATTTTTTGTGTTTAAATTTAAGGAGTGATTTAAGATGAAGAAAGTTATTGTATTCATGATTATGACTGTTCTTCTAAGCGGGTGCGGACAGTCGAATCAGAATGTTGAAGATGTTCAAAAAGTGCATGAGGGTACAATAGTAGATAAAAGAGAGCGACATGATGGCACACTTCAATTTTTGTTAGTATCAAATGTTGAGGAAGAAATTCAAGATAATCTGAAGGGGAACTCATAAGCTTGGCTCAAGATGAAGATGGAGCTTATTACTCTGTGAGTGAAGAAAGTTTTGATGAACTCAGCATCGATCTACAAGTGGAAGTCTCTTGGAATGGGAATCAAGAAGAGTCTAATCCACCACAACGGATGGCAGATATGATTGTTGATTTTAAATGGCGAGAGGGAGACCAAAACACTAAGATAGAAGAAACGATAACGTTGGATTTTATTGAGTGAGTGTAAAAACGCCTGAAAGCAACAGGTTATTCCCCGTTCCTTTCAGGCGTTTTATCTTTATATAAGCTCATGCTTCAAACAAACAGCTTTAATCATCGTATAGGTGATGTCATCAGATAATGCATCTTTAATTGGTTTATAGCGAAACTCTTCTAAATTCAACTCATCAATAACTGTTAAAATCTGTTGTTCCGCCTCACTTGTGAAAAATCGCTCTAGATCAAGTTGATGTCCTTCTTCGTATGCTTTGAATAAGTGGCTAGAGATGGTACTTTTCGCAAGTGATCGTTCTTCAACAATCTCATCAATGTCTTTGCCTTCTGTAAATAGCTCATAAGAAACTAAATAACTTGGTTTGTCACTGTCTTTCCTTTCTTTCTTGAGTTTTGGCTGAGCGGGTTCAACCGTTCGATTGGCCATAATTTCATCTTCGTTCTCTTCTCGAAATGCTTTTAGTTTAGTTAGAAATGGCTCGCCATATTGTTCGTATTTCTTTTCCCCAATTCCTTTCACTTGTAGCATTTCAGGTTGTGTTGCGGGCACATGACGTGCCAGTTCTTTTAACGTCGCATCAGAGAAAATCATGTATGGCGGTAAGCTTTGCTCATCAGCAATTTCTTTCCTTAATTCTCTTAATGCCTGGAAGAGTTCTTCAGAATAGCCCGCTTGCACAGCTTTCTTTTGTTCAGGAACTTTTATCCACACTTTTTCCTCATTTTTAAGAACAGGAATGGCATTGGCTGTAAGTCTTAACACAGGGAACTGTGCATCAGTCACTTGTAAATATTGATCAGCGACTAAGTAGTTGATTAAATTAGTAATCTCTTTTTCTGTATAGTGGCTTAGCAGGCCATATGTTGAAAGCTGATCGAGTTTAAAATCGGTCACTCTCTGGCTTTTGGACCCTTTAAGTACTTTAGCCGTTAGTGTAATGCCGAACTTTTCGTTCATGCGTTTTACACATGATAAAATCATTTGAGCTTCTTTCGTCATATCCTCTTTGTGACCATCATCAAGACAGTTTGAGCATTTTCCGCATTGTTCAAAGTCTTGACGGTCCCCGAAATAATCTAAAATGTAACCTTGCAAACAGTGCGTCGTGTGACAATAAGCAATCATGTCTTGTAACTTTTGGTACTCACCTCTTTTCTGTTCTTCTTCAAGGTCTGATTGTTCAATGAGGAATTTTTGTAGCTGAATGTCTCTCGGTGAAAAAAGTAAATGACATTCACTTTCCACACCATCACGCCCAGCACGACCGGCTTCTTGATAATACGATTCAATGTTTTTCGGAAGGGCATAGTGTATGACGTAACGGACGTTTGATTTATCAATTCCCATACCGAATGCATTCGTTGCGACCATGACTTGGACATCATCTGATATGAAAGCTGCTTGTGCTTCTTGACGTTGTTCTTTTGACATACCTGCATGATATCGTGCTACTTCAATTCCCTTTTCCTTTAAAGTTTCATAGATTTGATCAGTCGTTTTCCGTGTTGCGGTGTATATAATGCCTGAATCATTTAAATGTGTACTAATAAAATCGTTCAAATAATCATTTGGGTTAACGCCTTTAATGACTTTAAACTTCAAGTTTTCACGGGCAAAGCCTGTCACAACCGTATGCTCTGAATTTATGTTTAATAGATTTTTAATATCATGAATGACTTGTTGTGTAGCTGTCGCTGTTAAAGCAATAGTCGGTGGCTGTTGTGAAAGTTGTTTTATGGACGGGACAACAGAACGATAACTTGGTCGAAAGTCATGACCCCATTGTGAAATACAGTGCGCTTCATCAAATGCGATTAAGGAAAGGTCAACCTTTTCTAGCATATTCAAAAAATGAGGTGTTTCAAAACGCTCCGGTGAGACGTAAACCATTTTATAGTTGCCGTTTATCATTTCATTCAGTCGATGTTGTTGTTCGGATCCATCGAGTGAACTGTTTATGTAGGTGGCTGGAATGTCGGTTGCGTTCAATGCCTCAACTTGATCGTTCATTAATGATATAAGTGGGGAAATAATGATCGCTGTACCGTCTAGAACGAGGCTAGGAATCTGGTAACATAACGATTTACCACCACCTGTAGGCATGATCGCTAACGTGTTGTTTTCGTTTAAAATTGAATGAATGGCTTCTTCTTGTCCAGGGCGAAAAGAAGAGAACCCATAGTAGTGGTTGAGTGTATGGACTGCTTGGTTAATCAAATTGATCCCCCTTTAAGGTTCGTAACTTCAATTAAGTCTATTATAACATTTTGCACTCCATAGTTTATGTCGTGGTAGCCAACTTTTAAATAGTCGTTTTTCATAGATGTGAAAAAATCACTTCACATCTAGTATCTCCAAAAGCCCATTCTCCGAATACCTAAAGAACTCTATTAAAAAGAAATTTAATAATCTAGCTACTTCACAGTTTACAGCTTTTTAGTCGTGTGTTATATTTATGTTGTTAAATTCGTTAAGAAAAAATTTAATAAAATTAACGCAACGGATGATTCATTTATTAAGTGTTATTTATACCCCCATTTATATATTACTTTTCATCCTTGCTTTAAGTTAAAGATATTCAAGGAGGTTTTTCATATGGCAGAAAGATATGATTACGTAGTTGTAGGAGGCGGAAGTGCTGGTTCAGTCGTAGCCAACCGTCTAAGTGAAGATAGTAGTAAAAGTGTTCTCGTACTAGAAGCGGGACGTAAAGACTTTGCATGGGATTTATTAATTCAAATGCCAGCAGCTTTACCATTCCCAGCTGGTAAGAAATTATATGACTGGATGTATGAATCTGACCCAGAACCTTATATGGATGGACGCCGTATTAAGCATGCTCGTGGTAAAGTGCTTGGTGGTTCTAGTTCAATCAATGGTATGATTTATCAACGTGGTAACCCAATGGACTATGAGCGTTGGGGTTCACAACCTGGTATGGAGTCTTGGGATTATGCGCACTGCATTCCGTATTTCAAACGTTTAGAAAATACCGCAGCAGCGGATAAAAATGATCCATACCGTGGTACAGATGGTCCGTTCACTTTAGAGCGTGGACCTGCTAAAAACCCACTATTCCAAGCATTTTTCAACTCAGCTGTAGAAGCGGGTTACTCACGTACGCCTGACGTTAACGGTTATCGTCAAGAAGGGTTTGGCCCATTTGATAAGCACTTAGAAAATGGTCGTCGTATGTCAGCGGCACGTGCTTATTTACACCCGATTAAAAATCGTAAAAACTTAACGATTAAAACACGTGCTTTTGTATCAAACATCGATTTTGATGGCCGTCGCGCAAAAGGATTAACGTATGAACGAAACGGTAGAAAACACCAAGTTGAAGCGGGCGAAGTTGTCTTAGCAGGTGGTGCGATTAATACACCACAACTACTTCAACTTTCAGGAATTGGCGATGCAAAACATTTAAAATCAGTAGGTGTTGAACCTGTCGTTGATTTACCAGGTGTCGGTGAAAACTTACAAGACCATTTAGAAGCGTATATTCAATATGCTTGTCCAGAACCTGTTTCTGAACAACCAAACTTAAGTAAAGTGAAAATGCCATGGATTGGCTTACAGTGGCTATTAGCGCGTAAAGGTGCAGCTGCAACGAACCATTTCGAAGGTGGAGGTTTCGTCCGTTCTAACGATGAAGTCGATTATCCAAACTTAATGTTCCACTTCTTACCACTTGCGGTTCGTTATGATGGTCAAAAAGCTGAAACGAAACACGGTTTCCAAGTACACGTTGGTCCGATGTATTCAGATGTTCGTGGTTCCCTTAAAATTAAATCAAATGACCCGAAAGAGTACCCAAGTATGGTGTACAACTATTTATCAACAGAACGCGATCGCCAAGAGTGGATTGAAGCATTACGTGTCACTCGTAAAATTATGTCACAACCATCCATGGCGAAGTATAATTCAGGTGAAATTTCTCCAGGACCTGATGTACAAACTGATGAAGAAATTTTAGACTGGGTTAAGAAAGATGCTGAAACAGCACTTCACCCATCTTGTACAGCAAAAATGGGACCTAAATCAGACCCAATGGCTGTAGTAGACCCGGAATCAATGAAAGTTCATGGCTTAGATAACGTGCGTGTCGTTGACGCATCAGCTATGCCACACATTACAAATGGTAATATCCACGCACCTGTCTTAATGCTTGCAGAAAAAGCAGCAGACTTAATTCGTGGTAAGAAGCCATTAGAGCCACTTCATTTAGATTATTACCGTCATAAAGTTGACCCAGTAGATGCTGGTGCAAGAGAGAGCTAATTTAAACTTAATAGGCGCTGTTGAAATGCTTGAGGAAAAGGGGCATTGGCAGCGCCTCTTATAGCTATCATTAAATTTCATAAATTGGAGTTGATCGTTTTGAATTTAAAACTGAAACAATACATTAATGGTCAATGGGTAGATGCTAAGTCAGGTCAAACGCGTGACATTATTAATCCATACAATCAAGAAGTTGTTGCAACTGTTCCTGAAGGTGATGACGCTGATGCTAAAGAAGCAATCGCTGCAGCGCGTGATGCCTTTGATCACGGCGAATGGGCAACACTTCCTGCAATTGAACGTAGTCAAATCGTACGTAAAATCGCTAACTTCATTGAGCGTGACCGTGAAGAGTTAGCACGTCTGGAGTCGCTAGACACAGGTAAAACAGTAGAAGAGAGTCGCGGAGACATGGATGATATTGCTGGTGTTTTCCATTACTATGCAGACATTGGGGATAAAAACGGCGGCGAAATGATCGAATCACCAATGCCGAATTCGATTAGTAAAGTCGTTCATGAACCAGTCGGTGTATGTGGACAAATTACGCCATGGAATTACCCATTGCTACAAGCTTCTTGGAAGTTAGCGCCAGCACTTGTAACAGGTAATACGTTAGTAATGAAGCCAAGTGAAATTACACCACTAACAACACTGAAGACATTTGAATTAATGGAAGAAGCGGGTGTTCCTGCTGGTGTTGCTAACTTAGTACTTGGCTCTGGTGCTACAGTGGGTGCTGAACTTTCAAGCAGTGTTGACGTTGATCTTATTTCCTTTACAGGTGGAATTGATACTGGTAAGAAAATTATGCAAGCAGCAAGTTCTAACATGAAGAATCTTGCTCTTGAATTAGGCGGTAAAAACCCGAACGTTATTTTTGCTGATGCGGATTTCGAATTAGCAGTTGACCAGGCATTAAACGGTGTATTTTTCCACGCAGGACAAATTTGTTCAGCTGGTACTAGATTAATCGTTGAAGAAAGCATTCACGATGATTTAGTTAACGCATTAGTTGAACGTGTGAAGCAGTTTAAGATCGGCAGTGGTTTTGATGACGATACACAAATGGGACCACTCATTTCTGCTGAACACCTTGGAAAAGTAGAAAAGTATGTTGAAAGAGGAGTCGAAGAAGGTGCAACATTAGCTGTAGGTGGTAAGCGTCCAGAAGATCCAGAACTACAAGGCGGCTTCTTCTACCTTCCAACGATTTTCACGGATTGTACAACGGATATGGACATCGTTCAAGATGAAGCGTTCGGTCCAATTATTACAGTTGAGAAGTTTAAGACTGAAGAAGATGCAGTAAAACTAGCGAACGATTCCATTTACGGCTTAGCTGGTGGTGTGTTTACAAAAGACATCGCGAAGGCTGAACGTTGTGCGGCAAAAATGCGCATGGGTACAGTTTGGATTAACGAATTCAACGTTTACTTCCCACACGCACCATGGGGTGGATATAAACAGTCAGGCATCGGCCGTGAATTAGGTAAGCTAGGAATCGAAGAATATACTGAAACGAAGCATATTTTACAAAATGTAAAACCTGAACCGTTAAATTGGTTCTAATATAAGGAATTGGCTGCTAATATGTTCAACGATTTGAGCATGTTAGCGGTTTTTTTGCAGATTAATTTGACCAACATTCAATAAACTAACTTCCAGAAAATTCTTTTGTTCGTTTTTTTAACATTAGGGGTTCAAATTAATAGACTTTTATAATACAATCTTCTTTATAACCGAACAATTTAATAAATACCTACTTGTATAATAGTGGAAATAAGGTCCACGAGTCTCTACCAAGTTACCGTAAATAACTTGACTACAAGTGGTTTCGATACTCGGGGAGCTTATGCTTAATTTAGGCGTATTAAATTCCTGGTTATTTTCGTACTTAATTTTTAATAGCTAAGTCGAATGTCTGAAATCACTTTAGTCAAAGTGGTTGACGGCATTCGGCTTTTTTTATTTTTACAGAAGTTTTTAGACGAATAAAGGAGGAACAAACATGGAGCAGTTGCAACGAGCGATTATAGAAAGAGGTTCAGTATTATCTGATGACGTGTTGAAGGTTGATCAATTTTTAAACCATCAAATCGATACAAATTTAATGATAAACATTGGAAGAGAGTTTGTTAGTCGATTTCAAGATAGTAAGATTACAAAAGTTTTAACGATTGAATCTTCAGGCATTGCGCCAAGTTTTATGGCTGCAAATGAATTAGACGTTCCACTCGTCTTCGCTCGTAAGAAAAAATCTCTTACAGTGACAGACTACATTTATTCGAGTGGTGTCTACTCTTACACGAAGCAAGAGATGAACAACATTACAGTGTCGAAAAACTATTTATCATCTGATGATCACGTATTAATAATTGATGATTTTTTAGCGCATGGAAATGCTGCACTTGGGTTAATCGATGTAGTCAAACAAGCGGGCGCATCTGTTGCTGGTGTTGGTATTGTCATTGAAAAGAGCTTTCAAGAAGGACGAAAAATGCTTGAAAGAGAGGGACATAGAGTTGAATCATTAGCTCGGATTCACTCATTAGAAGGTTCGAAAGTGTCATTTTTAGAAGAACTAGCGACAAAATAAACGATGAGGAGCATTAATCATGAATCAAACTGTAAATTATCCATTGTTTAAAAAAGAAGATACCGATGCGTTTTTCGCCTTATTTCAAAACAATTTAGCGAATTTCGTTATTATCGCGGTGACGATGTTAGGGTTAGGTTTTCCGGTGAGCATTGTATTTGGGCAAGTAATTCCTGGTGCAGCAGTTGCAGTGATCGTCGGAAATCTTTACTACGCTTACATGGCAAAACGACTAGCTCAAAAAGAAGGGCGGACCGATGTTACAGCGTTATCGTACGGAATTAGTACGCCTGTAATGTTTGTGTTTTTATTTGGGGTGTTAGTCCCTGCCTATACGTTGACGGATAATTATCAACTTGCTTGGCAAATTGCTGTTGCAGCAGCATTTATTAGTGGTTTAATACAAGTTATTGCAAGTGTCGCAGGAAATTGGATTCGCGCTCAAATTCCACGAGCAGCCTTATTAGGTGCTCTTGCTGGTGTAGCTCTTACATTTGTTGCTGGTGAGATGTTATTTAATACGTTCTCAATCCCAGTAGTTGGCCTTGTCGCACTCGTCATCATTATTGTCGGTGTTATTGGTAAGATTGCCATGCCATTTAACATTCCACCGACATTATTTGCGATCGTAATCGGAACAGTTTTAGCTTTTACGTTAGGTTATCAATCAACAGGACAAATTGCAGAAGGGCTTTCTAA
Organism: Alkalibacillus haloalkaliphilus C5; assembly: GCF_000269905.1. Classification (GTDB taxonomy): domain Bacteria; phylum Bacillota; class Bacilli; order Bacillales; family Alkalibacillaceae; genus Alkalibacillus; species Alkalibacillus haloalkaliphilus_A. The sequence continues at coordinate 3,128 of NZ_AKIF01000065.1, read as the reverse complement.
TGTAGGGTTTTACCCACTCATTCCAAGTCTGGCAGCATTTGATGGCATGAGTTACTTATTTACTGCTTTAGTTGGGTTGTTAGCTGTCATTTTACCGATTACACTATACAACTCGATCGAGACGATGAACAATGTCGATGCGATGGATGCTGCTGGTGATGGTTATGATGTCCGTGAGTGTCAAGCTGTAGACGGTGTTGGTACAATGCTTGGTTCGATTTTTGGTGGCTTATTCCCAACGACAGTCTACATTGCATCTGTTGGTTCAAAAGAAATGGGAGCAGGGCGTGGTTATAGTATTTTAAACGCTGTTGTATTTGGTCTTGCAGCCGTAACAGGTGTCATTGCCGCTTTATCTGCAATTATTCCATTAGCTGCTATTGCGCCTATTTTAGTATTTGTCGGACTTTCAATGGTTGGAACAGCTTTCCAATCGAATAAAACGAAATACTTCCCAGCTGTTACGATCGCCATGCTACCATATTTCGCAAACTACGTCATGACACGTTTTAATGCAGATGCCGGCGCAACAGTTGCTGAAATCTCTGAAGGAATTGTCCCACTTGGGGAAGGGGCGATGTTTACAGCGATCATTTTAGGTGCGATCACAGTGTTTGTTATCGACCGACAATTCATTAAGGCGGCCATGTTCTCAATTATCGCAGCAGGTTTATCATTTGTCGGATTCATGCACGCACCTGAGTTGGCGATCAATGCAGCGCCAGACTATGCAGTGGCTTATTTAATTATTGCTGTATTCTTTGTCTATTTAGCTTATAAAGAAGCGAACAGTACCATTAAAGTTGTACAGAACGAATCAGTTAAACAACAAGCAGCTTCCTAAACTAACGTCTTATTTTACTATCGGTTTAGGGTAGTATATAATGAGATGTCAAAGATTAGAAAAAGTTAGGTAGTGCTTATGTCAAAACGTAAAAATAATGCATCATTTAAAAAGTCAAATAAAGAGCAAAAGCAACACGGTAAGAAAAAGAACCATACTGCTCCAAAAAATCAGGCGAAACCTCAAGGTAATCCACCTAATCAAGGCAAAGAAGCTGTGACAGCCGAATTGACGTGTAACGGCTTGGCCAATGATGGTAAGGGTCTTGTCGATTGGGAAGGAAAGCAATTAAAAGTACCTTACCTTTTACCTGGTGAAACAGCAGAAATTGCAATCATGAAAAAAGGGAAGTACTATAACACAAAGTTGAAACGTGTCTTAAAACCGTCTAAAGACCGCGCAAAGCCGCCATGTCCGTATTATTATGACTGCGGTGGTTGTCAGCTTCAACATATGAACAGTTCAGCACAAGATCAATTAAAACAAAATACGGTCGATCACTTAATGAAGCCTTTCGTGAAGCCACAACCAATTATGGCGATGGATCACCCGTGGGATTACCGCAATAAAAATACTATGACATTTGGTCTAACGAGAAACCGCCAAATTATCGGTGGACTTTATGCACAAAATACACACCGCATCATTGATATGGATCGATGTATCATCCATGATCCGAAAGCAGATCAAATCGTCCATACGATTAAAGGCATGATGAAGTCGTTCAAAATGATCCCATATAACGAAGATTCAGGACAAGGCTTTTTAAGACACGTCCTCATTAAAGTCGGTAAAACAAGTGGAGAAATTATGGTCGTCTTAGTCGCTGCTTCACCGATCTTTAAAGGAAAGAACAATTTCGTTAAAGCGTTAAGAAAAGAACATCCTGAAATCTCAACGATCCTTTTAAATATTAATGACAAAGACACGAGTATGGTGCTTGGTGATCAAGAAAAGATTCTGTTTGGAAAAGGAACGATTACTGACACATTATGTGGGATGAAATTTGAGATCTCACCGAAGTCCTTTTATCAAATTAACCCTGCTCAAACTGAAAAGCTATATGGCAGAGCAGTTGAAATGGCTGAACTGACTGGTAAAGAGACTGTCATTGATGCTTATTGCGGAATTGGCACAATCGGCCTGATCGCAAGTCAAAAAGCAGGAAAAGTGATTGGTGTCGAGTCAAACAAAGATGCCGTTCGTGATGCGATTCGTAATTCAAAGCGTAACGGTGTGAATAATGCTAGGTTTTATCAAGGCGATGCTGGCGAATTCATGGTCCAAATGGCTAATCACGGTGAGAAAGCCGATGTCGTCATCTTAGACCCGCCCCGAAACGGCAGCGACGAAGCCTTCTTATCAAGTGTTGTAAAGCTTAAGCCAAAGCGTGTTGTATATGTCTCGTGTAACCCAGAAACACAAGCACGCGATATGAAGTACTTAGTGAAGAACGGCTATAAAGTTGAAGAAGTTCAACCAGTGGACATGTTTCCTCAAACGCACCATGTCGAGTCTGTTGCGAAGTTAGTGAGGAAATTGTAACCCAACAATAAAGTTGTAACATTCATAAAAAAGTCATAACAAATCAGGCATTTTGTGAGAATAAAGTTTGAACAGACGCTTGAGAATTGTAAGGGAAAACGTTGATTCCCTGCATTTCTCAGGCGTTTTTTAGTATGAATTTGTTGTTAAGGGAGAGAGGGACATAGTAACTTTTCAATAAGTTCACTCGGTATTTAAGTGTGTTTTATTTTTGTATGGGTATTGTACGCATGAATCAATTATAATAACATAAAGAAAAGTCAGAAAATGAGTGAGTTGATTATGTCAAAAAAGGATAAAGTAACCTGGTTTGGTCTTGGATTTATATTTTTAATTAGTCTTGTTATGCTTTATTTTAATATATCGTTAACCTCCTTACCGACTACATTTTCACATGTGGTTAAAGATCACTTAGAAAATGAAGAGGACTTTGAACAAGTTGATTACTTAGTTATTAGTCAAAGCCCAGCAGTAATAACAGGAGGTTTTTTTGACAACTTAACAATTCATAAACCTGATGATAACCGAGAGTTTATAATTGAGAATGAGAGTGAGGTTTATGACCTCTTAAACAGTGACATGCGTGTTTACAATGGTGGGAGAATTGAAGAAAAAATTAAGGTTTTCAGCATGTATATGCACTTTAAGGATGGAAGTAGACAAGATTACCGAATAGATGAGGGGTCTATTGCCATTACGACTGACGAAGGTATAACTCAATACAAAGTTTTAGATGATT
>NZ_AKIF01000064.1 GCF_000269905.1 Alkalibacillus haloalkaliphilus C5 | reverse complement strand
GTACTATGGATTAATAGTTTTCAATTTTCTTAATTTTAGTTATGATAAAAGTTGACAGTCAAAAAAGGGGAGATTTGATGGAGGAGTATAGTATTACACTTGGTACATATTTCTGGTTGTTTGTGCCAATGTCATTAGTCGTCATTCTATCATTTGTATCATGGGTAAAGGAGCGTGACAAATAATGGATACAGCGACTCTAGTTACCTTTTTTATTTACATTTTGGGTATGCTTGTTTTAGGGATCATTGGTTATCGCCTAACGAACAACCTATCAGACTACTTTTTAGGTGGTCGTAAGTTAGGGCCAGGAGTAGCGGCATTAAGTGCAGGCGCTTCTGATATGAGTAGTTGGTTAATTCTCGGTTTGCCTGGTGCTATTTATTTAGCAGGGTTTGGCGAAGCGTGGATTGCTGTTGGTTTAACGCTAGGTGCTTATTTAAACTGGCAATTTGTTGCAAGAAGGTTGCGTGTTTATACGGAAGTGTCCAACAATGCGATCACGTTACCGGACTTTTTAGAAAATCGATTCCGTGATAACTCTCGTCTACTACGAAGTGCATCGGCTGCTGTTATTTTGATTTTCTTTACAGTCTATGTGGCATCAGGGTTAGTTGGTGGTGCTGTTTTATTTAGTAGTACGTTTGGTTATGATTACATGGTTGCTTTATTAATTGGTGGAGCCGTCATTATTGTTTACACATTTTTAGGTGGATTTATTGCGGTTAGTTGGACTGACTTTGTTCAAGGTTCATTAATGTTTCTTGCTTTAATTGTATTACCATTCATTACGATTACTGAGCTTGGTGGTTGGAATGAGACAGTTAACATTATCGGCGATTTAGCTGGTGGCGACCACCTTCACATGGTGCAAGGTGTAGGAACGTTAGCGATTATTTCTTCATTGGCTTGGGGATTAGGTTACTTCGGCCAGCCACATATTTTAGCTCGTTTCATGGCAATTCGTTCGCATAAAGATGTACCGACCGCTCGCTTTATCGGTATGACTTGGATGGTGTTATCACTATTCGGTGCGATCTTCGTCGGTATTGCAGGTCTTGCGTATATCGCAACAGAGTCTGTGCAATCAGAATTAGCTGAACGTGGAATTGAAACAGTTCAGGAAAATGGCCTGCTTATGCTAGCGAATGAAGAAGCTATTTTCATTGCGATGACGCAACTGTTAACTCATCCAATAGTAGCCGGTATTTTACTAGCTGCCATTTTAGCTGCGATTATGAGTACAGTTGACTCTCAGCTACTAGTATCGTCTTCAGCTGTAGCAGAAGATTTCTACAAAGGTTTCTTTAGAAAGAACGCTTCAAACCAAGAGCTTGTATGGGTAGCACGTATTTCAGTTATCGTTATTGCGTTAATTGCGCTAGTGATAGCAAGCGATGACACGAGTCGAGTGCTCGATCTCGTCGCATATGCGTGGGCAGGATTTGGTGCCTCATTTGGACCAATCATTCTACTATCACTATTCTGGAAGCGCCTAACTAGAAATGGTGCCTTAGTCGGTATTCTACTTGGTGCAATCACGGTAATCACTTGGGAGCACATCGACCCATTTGGTGGATTATACGAAATAGTTCCAGGCTTCTTACTCGCGACAGTTGGTGCTGTTGTTGTAAGTTTAATCGGCTCTGGACCTAAGCAAGAAGTTCAAGAAGAGTTCGATAAAGCGCGTGACATGGCGAATTCATAAATGTTTAAGCGAAAATCCTTCCTGCTGATGAAAGCGGGGAGGATTTTTTATGTTTCTTTAGTCGATTAATTAGGCGATTTTCTTAATAATTAAGCGAAATACTAATTTTTTAGGCGAATATCTTAATAATTAAGCGAAACTCTCATTTTTCAGGCGAACGCCTAATTAATTAAGCGTTCGCCTAATTCCAAACCATCTTAAGAACAAAGACCGATGTGAACAGTGCTAATTAATGGTAATATAAAAACCTATTAAAACAACATGAGAAAGGAAATCAACATCATGATGGCAAGCGGACATCAAGCTATGGGATTAACTTGGGGAGTAGCGGCGATTACTTTTTCGCACCTTCTTCCAATTGAAATAAGCGGCATCAATGAAACGATTCATTTTATCATCATCGTCATGATCGGCGCACTGCTTCCGGATATGGACTCGAAATCGTCAAAACTCGGTCGATATGCGTACCCAATTGCCATAAGTGTCACAGCACTAGCAGGAGCACTCTACATATGGCAACCAGAACAATTTTGGACATTCATTGATGAAGAGATGACATTCGTGTTAGCAACGATCGTGCTCGTCTTTTTCATATTAAGTAGCCACCGCACGTGGACACATTCATTACTGTTTATAGCTCTCATGACGGTTTACCTATCATTGGTGAGCACATGGTTCGTCATCCCAGACTATTTACAATACGGCTTAGTACTCGGAGTAGCATCTCACATTTTTGGTGACTTTTTGACGAAGCGAGGCGTACCGTTACTACATCCAATCACGAAGCGCAATTTCCGATTCCCCCTTTCATTTAGGACAGGCTCTCCAGCAGAAAGAATCGTTGTAGTAGCGCTGGTTGTTATTAATGTTTGGTTGATTAGTAGTGGGAGTAGGTGGATTTAGAGCAGGAAAAGATAAAAAGTAAAGAGAATATAAAGGTAATAGACTTTATGAAGGAGTTGCCATTTCGAGTATGGATTATTTAAAACATAAAGACAGAGACTTAGAGCTACCAGCCTATCAAAAAGTATTAAAAGACTTGATTGAGCAAGATCTACTGAAAGATGATCGTGTACTTGGTCTGTTTTATGGTGGTTCGATTGGGAGTGAAAGTACGGATTTATACTCTGATATAGACCTTCGAGTCGTGGTATCACTTGAGGATTTTGAGGATTATGTATCGAATAAAAAGGTTCGCTCTCAAAACTGGGGCAATGTCTTATTTTATGAAGACCCAGGTCCAAATGTGCCATACACAATCGCGCACTTTGATTGCTTCGTGAAAGTCGATGTCTTTTATTTTACACCTGAACAAATTAGACCATCTATTTGGTTAAAAGATATTCACATTGTAAAAGATTTAAGAGGAGGTCTTACAGAGGTATTGAATGAATCTCTCAATCTCGTTTATAAACCAACGAAAGAAGATGTGGAAAGTTGGCGCAATAAGTTTTTAGCTCACTTTCACGAGTCATACCGCCGAGTTATGAGGGGTGAGTACTATTACGCTTTGAATTGTGTTGATTCAATGCGTCATATGATTGTTTCTGGATGGTATATGAAACAAGGCATGCAACCCAATACGTTAGGCGATTGGGCGAAATACGAAGGTGAAAGAAGCGAACTAGATAGCTGGCAACAATCGTTATTGGAAGGCTGGCAATGTGGCCGTAGTAAAAAAGAAATCATGACAGTAAGAAGAAGTTTGGCTGAAGAGTTTAAAGCAGTTCATGGCGCTCTTTGTGATCAAATAGGGGTTGAAGAAGATTTTGAGCTAATAGACAAAATAATAAAGTTGGCGATTTAGCACATTACATAAGATTAGGAGTTGTTATGTTATATGGATACCAATGGATTGATCTATGCTGCTAACATGACTAACAGGCTTGCAAAAGAGATTCCTGAAAGTAATTGGGATACTCAATTAGTGCCTGAACTAGGCACATTGAGAAAACTCTTCACACATATGGTTCGAGTAAGAGATGTTTACCGTGAGGGGCTAAAAACTGGGATAATTCACTTCCCTGGAGAGTTGCTGCCAAATGAAAGTGATTTAATCAATGAGTTAGAACGAAGTACAGAACAATTAGCAGCTGAATTCAAACAGACAAAGTTTGAATCAATCAAAATGGGACCAGAAGATCTAACGCCAATGGAATTGTTAGCTACAGCGATCCAACATGAAGGTATTCATCAAGGGCAATACTTTGTTGCGTTTATGCAGTCAGGGTTTGAGTTACCTAAACAATGGGTTCAAGATTGGCATATGTGATAAAAAGTACTAAATTTTAGTTTTATAGGTCCTTTATACCTAAAAAGTAAAAAATGGAATTTTAATCCATGTCCCTTCATATGCATTTTTGTATGTAGGGAGTGATTGATCTTGAAACAAACATATTCTTATAACCATAGAAGTCTTTCTTATCCTAATGATATGTTGTCTATTATTAGAACGGGGTTAAGTCAAACCATCAATCCTAAAAGAATTGTCATTATAGGCGCAGGAATGGCAGGTTTAGTAAGTGCTTCACTGTTAAAGGCAGCTGGCCATACTGTTACTATCTTAGAAGGTAACGACCGAGTTGGGGGAAGAATTTATACAATACGCGAACCCTTTTCGCATGGGTTATACTTTGACGCAGGAGCTATGCGATTTCCGAACACTCATGAATTACTATTCGAATACATAAATAAATTTAAATTACCAATGAATAAATTTATAGGTGAAACTGAACTCTACCATGTAAATGGAGTCCAAGTGACGGCTGACTATTATAGAGAAAATCCAGGTGCACTCAACTTTCCATTTGCACCTCATGAAGAGGGGAAGACAGCTCATGAGTTATTGGAATCTGCCGTTCGCCCTGTTTTAAATCTATTTGAAAAAGCTGGACTTGAAGAACAAAATAGGCTGAAACAGCAGTTTGATCACTATTCATTTGATAATTTTTTAAGATTCAATCCGGTAGGTCCCTCACTTTCTCCTGAAGCAATTCGTAAGGTTAAAGTGCTATTAGGCGTTGAAGGTTTCCCTGAATTATCATTTGTATCTATTCTTTTTGACATTGTTCAGCCAATATTTGAGGAGGAATTAGAGTTTTATGAGGTTTTAGGAGGGAATGACCGTTTACCTTACTCATTTTTACCTCAGCTTAAGGAAAATATTTTATATAACCAAAAAGTACATCAGATTACCCAAAATGAAGATGGGGTGTCCGTAATAACGCGAGATCAGTCAACTAACACTTATTATTCCTTCGAAGGGGATTACACGATCGTAACCATCCCCTATTCAGTATTACAATTTATAGACATTGATCCTCATGAGTCTTTTTCCTTTCATAAATGGAAAGCACTGAGAGAGCTTAATTACGTATCTTCCGTCAAAGTTGGTCTAGAGTTTGAGGCAAAGTTTTGGGAGAAAGCGCAAATCAGAAATGTAATCTCTGACTTACCATTTCGACAGACATACGGTCCTAGTCATAATATTGGTGGAGCTGGACCCGGCATTTTGCTTGCGAGTTATTGTTGGGGAAGCAACGCAGATTTATGGAGCGCCCTTCCAGAAGAAGAGCGAATCCATAAAGTGTTGCAGCAGCTGTTTAAAATTTATGGCGATGAAGTTTATCGGGAGTTTTCCAGAGGGGCTTCATATAGTTGGGGGCATAATCAGTTTTCGGGAGGTTGTTTTACTCTATTCGCCCCAAATCAGTTCTCCGATTTCTCTGATCACCTCCATTTGCCAGAAGGTCGTGTTCACTTTGCAGGAGAACATACCTCAACTTTTCATGGATGGGTGGAAGGCGCAATTGAATCTGGCATTCGTGCTGCGAATGAGGTTAATGAAAGGGATGGCTCATAAACATACTTTCTTTAAAGACCCAAGTGTCGAGCCGTTTCTTCATGATACTTGAATTAACTAAAACAACGGCTCTTCCTCATTACTCAATTCCATATGTTTATAGTAAGTGTAGAAAAGCAGGGGAAAGAGCACAAGGTATGAGCCAAACACATACCAAGGTGAAATGCCAAATGGAATGAGCAAATTAAGTAATATGACGAGAAAGACTGCGAAGCTAAAATTCTTCCTCGTTTGTTTTGATACATATTGTGCTGCTCCACAATGTGGGCATGTCATTCTTATACCTAAAACAGTGGAACTTTTCATCGTTTCTTTCATCGTCCACGTTGTAGAGCAGTTTTGACAAGTAGGCATAAACTCAACTCCTTAACTAGATTGCTGATTCTTCACGTTTTTCTGTTCTGTCTGCAACTCGTCTAAGCTTCAAATTCATTTGATAAGAGAAAAAGCCCTCCTAGATGTTGCACCCCAAAAGTTAGTTTTTTATTCTAACTTTTGGGGTTCATTACCCTAGAGAGGCTTTCTATTTAAATAGGTCTTTTATGTCATTAATACTTACTGTAGGCATAATATTTACTCCATCAGAGTCAATAGCTGCTAGCATAGTCTCCTCTTTTTCTGCTAATCTTTGATAAATTTTATTATCAATTGTTGACCTATTACCTTGTTCGCTCTCTAAGAAATAGAAATAATAATTTGTCTCCTGATCTTTACTTAGTCCGAGCCTGTGAATTCGATCTCTTGATTGTAATAGGTGAGTTAAATTAAATGAACACTCCAAATAAATCGCATCGTGGCAGTGTTTGTGTAAAGAGACTGATTCCCCTAATGTGTGTGGTTAGTAATTAAAACATCAATATCACCTGACTTAAATCGATCTATAATAACTTGCCTATCAGCATGAGTGGTTGACCCAAAAATCTTTTCTGCATTAATACCTACACTTATCAAATCATTTTGTACCATATTGATAGTATCAACAAATATACACCACACAATGACTCTTTTTCCTGAATTGGCCAAACTCAATAAATCATCAAGCATTAACTTATATTTAGAAGATACCCCTAAGTTATTAATTAATTCCTCTTCTTTTTTAGTCCATGAATAGTCACCGAATTCTTCATAAGATAATATATGATTAAAATTAATATTGGATTCTTCCTCTGCTTCTATCAATTCTGAAAAATTGCCTTTCAGTAATAGTTTAGGGTTACTAGATAGTTGAATAAGGCGTATATACAAACTAAAAGGGGAATGCCCAAATTTTTCATATAGTAAATCAATTATTGCTTGTTCGTCTTCAGTAGGCTGTACACTTTTTATAATGTCTGGATTAGCATTAGGTACACCTAACTCTTTTTTATTAGTTCTCCAATAAAAAGGGTACAATTTGTTGTTTATCTCTTCAATTTGAGTCTGATTAGGTTTTTTTAGATCATGCACATCATAGTTAAAAAAGTAATCATAATCCTCACCGAATAAAATGTTTAAGAAATTATAAACATCAGTGTATGAATTAGGGATAGGTGTTCCAGTTAGCACGAACCTAAAATTAGTTTTTAATGAAATCTTCTTAGCCGCGTATGCTCTTTCGCTCTCATAGTTTTTAATTCTGTGCACTTCATCAAAGACAAGCATCGTACTTGAGTCAAGCTTATCCAATAATATATGATAATATTTTAATAGTGACTCATAGTTAATTAGTATTAGGTTTTTCTTTTCCCACTTACTGTACAGTTCCAATTCAGCGTTTTCTAATTCATGTATATCCAAATGATCTAACTGCCTTTTGCATCCAAAGTTCTCTGTGAATTCCAATTTCCACGAATCAAATGAGTTTTTGGGGCCTACCATTAAAATCCTCTTTATAGGGTTTCTTACTTCCGTCGAAGATAAATAGGCAAAAGCACCATAAACCATGCTAGTTTTACCCGAACCAGGAACTGAGAAGTTTGCAACACGTTTCATCTCAGACATGTAAAAGGCACTGTGCATTTGCTGGGGTCTTAATTCCCTCACCAATTCTGAGTTTACAACTTGTTTGAAATCTCTAAATTTATCTTTCAAAGAATCCGTTTCTTTCTTCAAATAAATGCCGTAATCGCTTCTCTCGTTAATCATCAAATTCTGTTGTTCAATAAAACTCTCTAATTCTTGTGAAACCACAAGATTATAATTGAACTTTTTAGAGTGCTTTTCGAATTCCTCTATAATACTAATTAATTGTCTGTAGTCCAAGTTGTTCTTAAATTCAGGGAATGGACCTGATAAATATTTTCCTATTTTAGTTTTAATGAACCGTTTTTTGGGGTCAAATATAGACCGGTCTTTTAAATGATTAATTAGTTGTAACTGGGAGTTATTCTTGGTTAATATCACAGTATTTTCCGGTATTTTAGTCAAATAATACGTCCCCCCGTTAAATTCCAGCAATCTTTCTGTAATTACTTCATCGATTTCTTTTACGTGAATATAAGACTCTTTCTTTTTGTCATTCCATAGTAACTCAAATTCTTTTTGAGCTCTGGGAATCTTTTCTCTATAGAAATCATTCTCAATCCAAGAGATTGTTACATCGAAAGCTTCATAATTATTTTCGTAACCCGCTATTGTTTCATTGTTGGACCCTTTTGTGTGGATAATATTTTCTGCCTCGTCGTAGAACAAACTAAATTTAGAGTGAAACTTGCCCTGCTCCTTAAATCCAAACTTTATATCCAAGTTACCATTTGCGATTAGATAAGCAATATTATTTAGAGTAACTTTATCATTTTTGGCAATCATTTCTATTTCTTTACTGAGATTTTCTATTAGCTTTTGTCTTTTCTGATAGCCTAGTTTTATCGCCTCATAATCAGAAGGGGAAATTTCCTCAGATATTATCAACCTTATCTTTATTGAACTTAAAACCTCTTCACTAAGACTTTTAGTAATATTTCTAAAAAGTTTGCCGCTAAAATATCCGCTCACTCTATCATATCTAACAGTTCTGGTTAATACGGGTTCATAAAAGTCATATAGAAGGTTTTCCTCACTTGAATAATAATCGGCTTTCAGATTCAATGATTTAAACATTTTAATACTCCAATAAATGATTCATTCTGTCTATTGATTTAGAAAGTTGGTTTACAAACTTTTCTTTGTTTTCATCATCCATAAACTTGACCTGGTTCACGTCCAGGCTATCTAACTCTCGATTAATTTTATCTAAGTGCTCCAAAGGTTTTGCCTTTTCACCTTCAATACCCTTATTTCTTAAAAGATTATCAATATTTTCACTTATACTCGTGTGGTTAATACTCGTCTTATTGTTAATAGTTGTTACAATTGATTCTATACCAGTTTGGCGTTCCTCATTCAATGAATCATGTATTTCATCGGTGTAATCTTCAATTTCATCTAAAAACTTTTCTCTATACTCTGTTATTATCAGTTCCTTTCCTATTTCTCTTATTTTTCTCGTTTTATCATCAAGCTCGTCATTAAGGAGTAAAGCAAATAGAGATTCCTTAACAGTTTGTTTTTCATCCTCTTTGTTTACTTTTTTTAAGATTTTATTGATTTCTTCTAAAGGTCCATCAATTTTTAGATTTCTTGCTATATGAAACTTCTCATTCGCATTAATAAACTCTAAAAACTCAACCATCAATTGGGCTTTATCTCTTAACTTTGTAACTTCGCCATTAGTTTTTCCGGTTGATTTCATGTACTCTTTAATTGTGAAATGTTTATTTTTAATGATGTCTCTATAGACATCGACTAAGTAATCAATTGGATTATAATCCTCCGGACGTTCCTTCGCATGTTGTAACTGAAGTTCTAACTTTTTAATGTCTTTATCTGTTATACCTTCTGTCGCATCCAAAATTACTGCTTCTAAATAACTAGTGATTCCTTCTTTATTTAACTCTCTTAAGCATGTAAACCTTCTATTTCCATCTACGACTCTACCGTCTTGTAGTATAACTGCTGGCTCTTCTTGACCAAATGTCTTAATGTTTCCTTTTGTTCTTTTAAAAGCTGTCTCGTCTGATTTCACTATAAATTCATGAAAAATTTCGTTATACTTTTCTAAATCCTCTTGGTAATTTAACTCTGGTTTATTTTCCAAGTATTGACTGTATGCAGTAGCAATTCTACCATTCTGGTTATTATAAAACAGTAATTCAAGAGGTACTTTATAAACAGTATAATTATCTGTATGACCACGAACCGTTAGTTTTTTTGTGACACCAGTTTCTGTGATTCCGTAACTCGATCGATTTTTCAACAAATTTTTTGTTTGTTCCATAAATTAACCTCCATATATTGTTTTATAGAACTGATTTTTAGACTTAAATACAGCATTAATATGTGAAGAGTAGTAATAACTTGATCTTCTAACTATTTCTAATACGTCTTCTCTATAAAATTGATTTGAAATATTTGAGTTTACTAACGCTACAAGTCTATCTAAATTCAATTCAAACTCACTATTTGTTACTATATCAAGGAAATCATCATATGTACTATCAAAGTTTGAAAATATGAATTTGTTATTAACCTTTAAGTAATGAAATAAATGAGAGTCTAGTAATACATCTTCTATGAATTCATCGCTCATCCCTGCTTCAATAACCATATTACCATCAAGTAGATCTCTTACTTTATTAATGGTAAAGAATGACTTACTGTTAATTTTTTTTAACTTATAATCAAGTTCTAATGAAAACCGTTCTATTTCTGAAGAATTAATTCCTTTTTCAGCTAAGTACTTGCTTGTAATGAATTTTTTACTATTGAATCTGTAAAGAATTCGATTTTTGTGCAAATCATTTATGATGCTCTTATACTCAGGTTTTAAATAAATTACTGAATTTGTATTAATTATTTTATTCTTATTTATATAATCTATAATCAATTTCCTTGTTGGAATTCTATTTCCATTATATACAATAACTTCTTCATTCAGTTGATATAAGGAATCATGATTAGAATAGTGACTACTGGCCAACAATTTAAATTCACTTGAGCTTGTATCATAAATTCCGTCTTTAATGCTAATCTCATTTGACCCATTATTTAATGTCTGGGGATTGTTTCCTTTTTGAAAGTTAATTTCAGCAGCAAATTCCCTTCCAATTTTTGAGATATAAGAATTATTAATCCAAAACCCTTGTTTTGTAATATACTTGCCATCAGGTAACTGGTACTTATCTTGTGAGTCTTTTGCTTTAGGTCTAATATGTAAAATTCTATGTTCGTTTGATTTTGGTAAATTATTTGTAATTTTATTGTTTTCTTGTTTAAGCTCTACTCCATTTTCTACTATTTTAATTGTTCGCTCCCAAAACTTTTTAATTTCTAATTCCACAACAGAGGGGTCCATTTTCCACAATTTACAACCAATAAAGTGTAGACCATTACTTTTCATAAAGACCAAGAAAACAAAAATGGTATTCTTGAACTTTTTATTTAAATAGCTAGAACTCCATGTTTTTTCAATTAAATCATAAAAATCTACTTGCTCAAGTACCATATTCTCTTTTTGTTTAAAGTTTTTATTTAATTGAATGGTCCTAATCTGGAGCTTAACTACATTTTTCTTATTATTTTCATTTATTAATTCTTTTAACTTTTTGGATACTATTTTATTTTTTACGACTAGTATATTCGGATTGTCAGTCTTTACACCGGTAAGAGTATCCACATTATATCCTGAGTAAAAATTCAGCTTCTCAACTTCAGAAGCTATTTGTTGGTAGTTTTTCAGATTATAATTAAGTAATTCTCTTTGTTTGTTATTTAATGCTTGTAAATCTTTATTGTATTTTTCCTCTGATTTCAATCTTACACCTCCTATATCCCATTAGACTTTATCTAAACACCCTTGTGCATTGTGGAAGAATAATAAAATTTTGCTATTCACACAAAAAGCCCACAGTTTTCAAATAATGTATTTGTATCTACTTATTATCATTTTAAACATTTTATTCAGGAAGTTAAAGGAAAACCGAAATTTGTCAACGTGTCAGCCGGTTTGTTAGAAGCCAATGTTAAGCCGGAGTAGTATTCAAAACATCTAAATACCATTTGGGGAGCTAGAGTAATAGATTTATATCTAAAGATGAAGTGGAAGAAATGGTATACGATCACGTAATAAAGGTGTTTGCACTAAGAGGGGAACCAATTAAATGAAAAAAAGTAGCCGACTAAATTCGGCTACTTTTTCTATAGAATTGACATCTGCTGCACTTCATCATTCTTTTCTTGGTAGATTGTTGTTTCTTTTCTGTATAGGTCAACTATCTGATTACCCATCTTTTCAATTAAATCTACAACTAAAGCATTGCCCATACAGAAATACCTTGTTCTTTCGGGCATGCCAGAGTTAGTCCAGTCTGGATCAAAGCCATTTAAAAGTTCACATTCAACTGGAGTTAGAAATCTCAGTCTACCTGTATCTAAATCCTTAACAACATGTGAGCTTCTATTTTTAGTACCTTCACTTGTTAGCATTGTCCTACTTGGCATATCTAATCTTTCAGGGAAAGCCATTGACCCTTCAGTGTAGTAATACTCATGTCCAGTTTTAGAAACTCTTTTTTCTTTTTTGGCACCTTTTTGATATTCCATTTCTTCATACTCGGTTCTACCTTTTTTATTTTTCTTATCGTTTTTCAGGTAGTACTTCTCATCAACTTCTCCCTGAAACTCTCTAGCTTGCTCTAAAATTTCGCCCAAGGTAGTTGGAGTAGTTTCAACAGGTAAAGTTTCAGCAGTATATACAACCCCATCAACAATTACACCACTGTTATTATACTTTGCGCTAAAGTTGTCAGACACATCTAGTAGGTTGCTAGGCAATTCAAACTCTTGGTCTGGATGTCTCTCATTATGTTCATCCTTAATTGGAAACTCTTTAGCAAAGAATCCCTTTTGATGGATAATGTCTTGGAAATTATGCTTTTGTTGTTCTTTATAGAAGTTAGTATCTTCGCGGTAGGCGAATATGAATACCCTTCTTCTTCGTTGGGCGAATCCATACTCTGCTGCGTTAATTACGCGCCACTCAACACCATAACCTTGTTTTTGAAGACTAGCTAACATAACAGAGAAGTCTCTACCTCGTTGTTTTGAAGGTGATTTCAGAAGACGATCTACATTCTCTAATAGAATAAACTTTGGCTTTGTTCTATTTATAACTTTCATGATTTCGAAAAATAGTACACCTTTTTGTCCTTCAATGCCCATCTCACCAGCTAGTGTTCTAGCGACTGAGTAGTCTTGGCAAGGAAATCCACCAACTAGTAGGTCGTGTTCTGGTATTAATCCGATAATATCTGCAATATCTTCATTAATTGCTTCATCATCAGTTGAATTAAAGTTCTTTTTATAGCAATCAAATGCAGGTTGAGATTTTGTGGATGGTTCCCACTGATTGGCTAGAGCGATATTATACTTGTCACTAGATTTTTCTAAACCTAAGCGAAATCCGCCTACCCCTGCAAATAGTTCTACAACATTTATCATCACCGAACATCCTTTCGGTTTTAATTCTAATCCTATTATAGTAAATTTTTATATAAAGATCAACTGTTATGACCAAATTTATTTTAAGGTGTGATTTTATGTATAAAGGTTACGATATATATAGCCCAAAATCAATTGAAATGTATGGAAAAGAGCTTGAGAGTAAAACATTCAGAGACATTCTAAAAACAAGTGATATGGTAGTCAAAGAGGCAGACTATGAGTACTTAACATCAACTTTTTCCAAAGGTAGTTTGGGGCAATTGGTAGAAAAGTATCACTTCAAATATGAACCTAATAGTGATAGGAACCCTGACTTTGAAGAAGCGGGAGTAGAGTTAAAAGTAACACCACATAAACGTTTGAAAAGTGGAAAGCTATCTGCAAAAGAAAGGTTAGTACTAAATATTATTAACTATGAGAAAATAGTTGAAGAAGACTTTGAAACAAGTTCATTTTGGTTAAAAAACCAATTAATCCTCTTGATTCACTACTTATATGAGAATGACAAAGATAAACTAGATTACCTCATCCAGAAAGTCCACCTATATGAATTCCCGGAAAAAGATTTAAAAGTAATAAAAGATGACTGGAACAATATCAAAAGGAAGGTCCTTGAAGGAAAGGCTCATGAACTATCTGAAGGTGACACTAACTACTTAGGTGCTTGTACAAAGGGTGCATCTAAGAGTTCTTTAAGAACCCAACCATTTTCAGAACAAATGGCAATGCAAAGAGCCTTTTCATTAAAGTCATCTTATATGACAGCTTTACTACGTAAAATTATCAACGAGGACGATATGGTCTCCTTTTCAGACCATGAGGAGTTAGAAACTCAGTCATTAGAAGAGTTACTGATGGAAAAGTTTAAGCCTTATATAGGTTTAACTCCTAAAGAAATAGCAAAACAAGTGAATATAAAATATAGTAATAATTCAAAACACATAATCCCTCAGCTAATAAGTGCAACTTTGGGAATTAATGGGACACGTTTAAACCAAATAGATGAATTTGCTAAAGCAAACATTGAGTATAAGACAGTACGGTTAGAACCAAATGGTATACCTAAGGAGCATATGTCCTTTGAGCAAATTAAGTTTGACGAGGTCTATTATGAGACTTGGGAAGATAGTCACTTACGCAATAGGTTTATAGATACCAAATTCTTATTTGTAGTTTTCCAGTACAATGAGACTAAGTCAGAAAATGAAAATAGAGAGCCTTATTTTAGAGGAATAAAACTATGGAACATGCCTGAAGTAGTACTAGATACTAAAATTAAAGAAGTTTGGGAAGAAATCCACAGGTTAGTGCGAGAAGGTGTTACCATTGAGTATAAAACGCGTGGTAAAAACAAAGTTGAAGCGAATAACCTCCCAGGAAAGGACTTTAATGGGGGATCCCATGTAAGGCCAAAGGCAAGGATGGGAAAGATAAGGTTAAGCTACCTGATGGGCAGATGGTTACGAAGCAGTGTTATTGGTTAAATAACAGTTTTATTGCTGATATATTAAAGCAAATTTTAAAAAAATAAAAGTGAATAGAAATTAGTGGTAGATAATCTCCACCTGATCACCAGCAGGGATATACAATGTCATAGAAAACAAGATCAACAAAGAAGCGGCAATGAAAGTAGTCGATAGGAAGTAGGCAAAGGACTTCTTCGCTTTATCTTGCAATCTTCTACCTTCAACAAAAGCGGTATAGGCCATGTATACATTGATTAAAACAATAATAAAAAGCAACATATAAGATCATCACTCCAACTGTTTATATCACTCTATGTTAGTTGATAGGGGAGTAGAATGTAATGTTATAAAAATTTTCTGAATATTGGTGAGGAATGTTCAGAGATTTCTATATTAAAACAAAATAAAATTTTGACGATATGTTATAT
>NZ_AKIF01000063.1 GCF_000269905.1 Alkalibacillus haloalkaliphilus C5 | reverse complement strand
GCCGCCGGGCGATTTTAAAGCTAAGAAGATATTGTCTTCTTAGCTTTTTTTGTATATGATTGTAATAATAACTTGAATATAAACGAAGAGAAATTCATATATAAGTAAAATGTAAAAAAGTTCAGGAAGGGGGGAAAAGAGTTGATCGACTGGACAGCTTTTTTGGGAGAGAATTTTGATGTAATGGTGTACCGTGTTATATTAGCTACTATATTGTGTGGGTTGATCGGTTTTGAACGTGAATTAAAAAAGCACTCTGCAGGCTTTAGAACACATATATTAGTTGGTGTCGGTGCTTGTGTAATGATGCTGTTATCGATTTACGGTTTCGAGCCGTACATTACTGATCATCACACAATCCGTTTCGATCCAGCTCGTATTCCTTCTTATGTTATAAGTGGAATTGGATTTTTAGGTGCTGGAACTATTTTAGTCCATGGTATGACAATTAGAGGTCTAACAACAGCAGCATCGATTTGGACTGTAGCAGGTTTAGGTTTAGTAATTGGTGCGGGTATGTATGCGCTAGCGATATTTGCAACCTTAGTCGTACTATTAAGCTTAATTTTTCTTAATTCCTTTGAAAAATTATTTACTAAACAAAAGACGGATAACTGGGTGCATTTGCAAGTGAAGCAGGGTGTTCATTTAGGAGAAGTGCTTAACATATTTGATGAATTTGACCTTCTTATTAAGCGAATGGAAATTGAAAGTGAAGATGTACTGAAACGAAATGTCTATATAGAACTTGAAAGGAACCAAAACTTTAATAAAAATGACCTTTTAGACCGTGTGAGCAAAATTGAAAATGTAACGTATATTTATGAACGAAATTAACTAGTGATGCCCCTTACGCATATTTTGTGAGGGGTGTTTTTGTCTTAAATTATTGTTATTAAGTTTAAATCAAAATGTTTGCATCATAATAAAATGTGGGTATAATAAAAGTATAGTCAAAGATAGTCAAAGTCAAACTAATAGTTCCTTGATCTTTGTCTTTTTTATAACTGTTTTGAAGGAGGGAATGCGGTGAGAAATATTTCAGACGTTATTGAAGATTACTTAAAAAAGGTGATTGATTCGAGTAATAGTGATGTTGTTGAATTAAAGCGTAGTGAAATTGCTGACCGCTTTGAGTGTGTCCCTTCCCAAATTAATTACGTCATTAACACCCGCTTTACTTTAGAGAAAGGTTATTTAGTTGAAAGTAAACGTGGTGGTGGCGGATATATAAGAATTATACGATTAAAACCTAAATCTAACCAAGAATTAATTAAAGAGATGGATTTAGTTGCTGAGCATCCTTTACCTCAACAAGCAGCGTTCGACTTAGTGGAACGATTAAAAGAGGAAGATTTAATAACAGAACGAGAGAAGCGATTGATGTTCAAAGTTTTACATCGTGACATATTGGATATACCTTTACCAAAACGCGACCAAGTCCGTTCTAAAATATTTAAAGAGTTACTAACAACTATAAAAATGTACGGTTGATTGGAGGGTCTATGATGCAATGTCAAAAATGTCATGAACATGAGGCATCAGTTCATTACACTCAAGTAGTCAATGGTCAAAAAAAAGAAGTGCATTTATGTGAACAATGTGCTCATGAAGAAGGTTATATGAATTTTACTAATGAAAGTTTGTCACTTCATCATTTTCTTACAAACATGTTTCCTTTCGACCAGGCGGTTAACCAACAACCTAAAGAACAATTGCAGCGGAATCAAGTGATGACATGCGAAGGTTGTGGCTTAACGTATGCCCAATTTAGAAGGAAGGGTAAATTTGGCTGTAGTCAATGTTATGAAACGTTTGATTCTTATTTAAATCCAATTTTTAAACGTGTTCATAGTGGTAATACTGAACATGTTGGTAAAATACCAAAACGAATCGGTGGTCAACTTCATAAACGTAAAGAAGTTGATCAACTAAAGAAAGAATTACAGCAACTAATCGAAGACGAAAACTTTGAAGAAGCAGCTGATATACGAGATCGGATTAGAACGCTGAAGCAAGAAATAGATGAGTCAAATAAGGGTGGTGATGCTTAATGTCATTACAAGATTTTATTAACGATGCAATCAGCCCTTGGATGAATAATGAAGGTAATGATTCTGATATTGTATTAAGTACACGTATACGGTTAGCGCGCAACTTAGAACAAGTGCCATTTCCAACAAGTCAGGATCAAGATTCACAACAGAAAGTGTTACAGCACGTTGAACAAGAGTTTAATGAACAAAGCTATGAGTCATTTAAACAGTTTCAGCTTGTCAAAATGGGTGAGTTAGAACCTATAGAAAAGAGAGTGTTAGTTGAAAAACATCTCATTAGTCCTAACTTAGCAGAAAATACTGAAACAGGTGCGGTACTTATTTCGGAGAATGAACAAGCATCCATTATGGTTAATGAAGAAGACCATTTGCGGATTCAACTTTATTATCCAGGTTTTGAGTTATCTGAAGCAATACAGCAAGCACAAAAGTTAGATGACTGGTTTGAGGAACGTACGCGATATGCCTTTGATGAGCATAAAGGGTATTTAACGAGCTGCCCAACTAATGTTGGTACTGGTCTTAGAGCTTCAATTATGATGCATTTACCAGCTTTGACAATTACAAATCAGATGAACCAGATCGTTCCAGAGATTAACAAATTAGGGTTAGTCGTTCGTGGTATATATGGTGAAGGAAGCGAGGCTTTAGGTCAGCTGTATCAGATATCAAACCAAATGACTTTAGGTAAGTCAGAAGAGGATATTGTTGAAGATTTAAAAAGTGTTGTCAAGCAAGTTATTGAAAGTGAGCGAAAAGCACGTGAGTGGGTCATGCAACAATCGGGTATACAGTTAGAAGATCGAATCTTCCGTTCTTATGGTGTTTTAGCCCATAGTAGAATTATTGAATCTAAAGAAGCTGCAAAATGTTTATCGGATGTTCGTTTAGGTATTGATTTAGGTTTAATTAAAAACGTATCAAAAAACATTTTAAATGAGCTTATGGTATTAACTCAACCAGGATTTTTACAACATTACGCTAAAAAATCGTTACACCCAAATGAACGCGATTGGTTTAGAGCTAACTTAATTCGTGAAAGATTACAATTAGAGCAGTACAAGAAATAGAAGGAGGTCATCAAATATGATGTTTGGACGATTTACAGAACGCGCACAAAAAGTTCTTGCGTTATCCCAAGAAGAAGCTGTTCGATTAGGGCATAATAATATAGGTACAGAACACATTTTATTAGGTTTAATTAAAGAAGGCGATGGGATCGCTGCTAAAGCTTTAAAATCTTTAAATGTAACAGTTGAACAGATCCAAGAAGAAGTCGAACAATTAATTGGCACAGGCCAAAGTAACCAACAAACAATCCATTACACGCCAAGAGCGAAAAAAGTCATTGAGCTATCTATGGATGAAGCGCGTAAATTAAATCATTCATATGTTGGAACTGAGCATATTTTGTTAGGTTTAATTCGTGAAGGTGAAGGTGTTGCAGCTCGTGTATTTAACAACTTAGGTGTCAGTTTAAACAAAGCGCGTCAGCAAGTGTTACAACTACTAGGTAGTAACGAATCAACATCAAACCAACGTCAACAAAAGCAATCTAACAATGCTAATACACCAACACTAGATTCATTGGCTCGAGACTTAACTTCAGTTGCACGTGAAGGGGGCATTGACCCTGTCATTGGTCGTGGAAAAGAAATTGAACGTGTGATCCAAGTATTAAGTCGCCGTCGTAAAAACAATCCAGTTTTAATCGGTGAACCAGGTGTAGGTAAGACAGCAATTGCTGAAGGTTTAGCTCAACAAATTGTAAATAATGAAGTGCCGGAAATCCTCCGTGATAAGCGCGTTATGACACTTGATATGGGTACAGTTGTTGCAGGTACGAAATATCGTGGTGAGTTTGAAGACCGTTTGAAAAAGGTCATGGAAGAGATTCGCCAAGCTAGAAATATTATTTTATTCATCGACGAGTTACACACCTTAATTGGTGCAGGTGGTGCAGAAGGTGCTATTGATGCATCAAACATTTTAAAACCAGCTTTAGCGCGTGGTGACTTACAATGTATCGGTGCAACAACGTTAGATGAGTATCGTAAGTATATTGAGAAAGATGCAGCGCTTGAGCGTCGTTTCCAACCAATTCAAGTTGATGAACCAACTCCTGAAGAATCACAACAAATTTTAGAAGGGTTAAGAGATCGTTATGAAGCACACCACCGTGTAACGATTTCAGATGATGCTATTGAAAGTGCTGTCCGACTATCAGATCGTTATATTACAGATCGTTTCTTACCAGATAAGGCGATTGATCTAATTGATGAGGCAGCTTCACGTGTAAGGTTAAGAAGCTATACAGCTCCACCAAACTTAAAAGAACTGGAGCAAAAACTAGAAGAAGTGAAGAAAGAAAAAGATGCAGCTGTTCAAAGCCAAGAATTTGAAAAAGCTGCGTCATTAAGAGATAAAGAGCAAAAGTTAAAAGATGAGCTTGCTAAGACGAAAGATGAATGGAAAGAAAAACAAGGGAAAGAAAGTTCTGAAGTGACGTTAGATGATATTGCACACGTCGTTTCAACTTGGACTGGAGTACCTGTATCTAAACTAGCTAAAGATGATAAAGAAAAGCTGCTTAACTTAGAAGAAACATTGCACGGTCGTGTCATCGGTCAGGATGAAGCGGTTAAGGCTGTTTCAAAAGCAGTTAGACGTGCACGTGCTGGGTTAAAAGATCCGAAACGACCAATCGGTTCGTTTATCTTCTTAGGGCCAACAGGTGTTGGTAAAACTGAGCTTGCTAGAGCACTAGCTTCTTCGATGTTCGAAGATGAAGATGCGATGATTCGGATCGACATGTCTGAATATATGGAGAAACACGCGACGTCTCGTTTAGTAGGTTCACCTCCAGGCTATGTCGGTTATGAAGAAGGTGGCCAGTTAACTGAGAAGGTTCGTACAAAGCCATATTCAGTTATTTTACTAGATGAGATTGAGAAGGCGCACCCTGAAGTGTTCAACATCTTACTACAAGTACTAGAAGATGGTCGCTTAACAGATTCTAAAGGCCGTGTAGTTGACTTTCGTAATACGGTATTAATTATGACATCTAACGTTGGTGCTCATGAGTTAAAACGTCAAAAATACGTTGGCTTTAGTGTGAATGACAACCAACAAGATCATAAACAAATGAAATCTAAAGTAATGGATGAGTTGAAGAAAGCGTTCCGTCCAGAGTTTTTAAACCGTGTGGATGAAACGATTGTCTTCCATTCACTTGAAGAGAAGCATATTCAAGAAATCGTTCAATTAATGGTTAAGCAACTACAAGACCGCTTAACGGATAGTGACATTAACTTCACGTTGACAGAAAAAGCAATTAAACAAATTGCAGATGAAGGTATGGATTTAGAGTACGGTGCAAGACCGCTACGTCGTTCAATCCAAAAGAACGTAGAAGACTTCTTATCTGAAGAACTACTGAGTGGTACAATTAGTACAGGTCAAGAAGTTAAAATTGATGTTAACGATGAAGGTGAGTTTTACATTTCATCTACAAAACCATTAGAAAAAGAAACAAGCGAACAATCATAATGTTAAACAGCCGGATTGACCTATTAAATCCGGCTGTTTTCCATATTCTAATCATTTAATACACCGTTAATTTGTAATTAGAAAGGGAGACAACCATCATGGCTAAAGCTAAAGTAATATTTTTCTGCCAAGAATGTGGTTATGAATCACCAAAATGGATGGGGAAGTGTCCAGCATGTCATCAATGGAATACATTAGTAGAAGAAAAAGTTTCTAAGAAATCCGAGCGACATGAAGTGGGGAGTAACCAAACGAGAAAACGTAAAAAGCCACAATCACTTAAAGAAGTTTCATCAAAAGAAGAATCACGTGTAACGACTAACATGGAAGAATTAAACCGAGTATTAGGTGGCGGGATTGTTCCGGGGTCACTCGTGTTAATTGGTGGCGACCCAGGAATCGGTAAGTCAACTTTACTTTTACAACTATCTTCTCAAGTCGCTAACTTAAATATGAATGTTTTATACATATCTGGTGAGGAATCGGAAAAGCAAACAAAGCTTAGAGCAGAGCGGCTTGAAGTTAGCGAAAATGACTTGTTTATTATGGCAGAGACCAATTTAGAGTATGTGATTGATGCAATTGATGAAATGAACCCTTCATTTGTCGTCATTGACTCGATCCAAACTGTTTATCATGATGCTGTAACGTCAGCGCCAGGTTCTGTTTCACAAGTAAGAGAATGTACAAGCGCGCTTATGAAAGTGGCTAAGTCAAAAGGGATTCCTATTTTTATAGTTGGACATGTGACTAAAGAAGGTGCAATTGCTGGTCCTAGATTGTTAGAACACATGGTAGATACCGTTTTATATTTTGAAGGGGAACGTCATCATACATTTAGAATTTTAAGAAGTGTTAAGAACCGTTTTGGTAGTACGCATGAAATGGGTATTTTTGAAATGAAAGAAGAAGGGTTAGTTGAGGTTAATAATCCTTCAGAAATTTTTCTAGAAGAACGTTCTCAAGGTGTTGCTGGTTCCACAGTTGTCGCATCTTTAGAAGGCACTAGACCGATGTTAGTAGAAATTCAAGCCTTAATCTCTCCTACTCAGTTCGGACATTCAAGAAGAATGGCTACAGGGCTAGATCATAACCGAGTTCCTTTACTTATGGCGGTGTTAGAAAAAAGAGCAGGGCTTCTATTACAAAACCAAGATGCATATGTAAAAGTAGCAGGAGGGGTTAAGTTAGATGAACCTGCCATAGATTTAGCTGTTGCAATTAGTGTTGCTTCAAGTTTCCGTGATCACCCGACTAGACTGATGATGTGTTTATCGGTGAGGTAGGATTAACAGGAGAAGTGAGAAGGGTAGCACGAATAGAACAACGTGTTCAAGAAGCGTCAAAGTTAGGGTTTAAACGAATTATTTTACCACGAAAAAATCTAGGTAGTTTTACACCGCCAGATGGGGTTGAGTTAGTAGGTGTGGACTCTGTTCAGGAAGCATTAAAAGAAGGTTTAGGTGAATAGTGTTACAAAACAAAAATATTTGTAACACAATTGACATACAATCTTGAGAAGTGATATAATATTTACTATTTTATTTTGACGTATTTTCGGTGGGCATGGTATAATTTACAATTATAGTTAAAATCAATAACTGACTTATGCTCACCGCTTTTTTTGGCGAAACTAGTAAACAGGAGGTGCATAGTGTGTTGAAAAGAATTATTCAGCTATTTATAGTAGTAGCTGGTGGTACGCTAGGGTATGTCTATTTCCCCGATCTAGCGTCTTTAGCAGGTTTTGAAGAGCCAAGTTGGCTTATTCCGTACATTGGATTATTGTTAGGTGCAATCATATTATTTATATTAACGTTTTGGGTTGTTGATTATGTTGTTGATTTTCTTAAAATTATTGAAGAAAAACTTGTTAAAGCACCAGTAGGAGATTTATTATTTGGAAGTTTAGGACTCATTGTCGGGTTAGTGACCGCATTTTTAGTTAATATTTATTTACAAGGGTTTGGTATTCCGCTTGTTT
This sequence comes from Alkalibacillus haloalkaliphilus C5, assembly GCF_000269905.1. GTDB lineage: Bacteria > Bacillota > Bacilli > Bacillales > Alkalibacillaceae > Alkalibacillus > Alkalibacillus haloalkaliphilus_A. The sequence goes on along the minus strand of NZ_AKIF01000063.1, from coordinate 7,500 downwards.
CAGAGATTTTACCAATCTTCGTAACGGTTATTTTAGGTTACTTAGGGTTTCAAGTTGGTTTTAAACGTCGAAATGAATTTATTGGTCTTATTACAAAAGGGCGTAATAAAGATAAAGAGGCTGTGATGATGGGTGACGCTTCAGAAGATGGAAGCGTACGACCGAAAATCTTAGATACTAGTGTCATCATTGATGGTAGAATTGCGGATATTTGTGAAACTCACTTTTTAGAAGGCTCAATTATCATTCCGCATTTTGTATTAGAAGAATTACAGCATATTGCGGATTCATCAGATGTGCTAAAACGTAATAGAGGTCGAAGAGGACTAGATATACTCAATCGACTACAAAAAGAAGTGCCTGTTGATGTTCAGATCTATGAAGGTGACTTTGAAGATATTCAAGAAGTGGATAGTAAGTTAGTAAAATTAACGAAACTGTTAGACGGTGTACTAGTAACCAATGATTTTAACTTAAATAAAGTATCCGAGTTTCAAAATGTAACGGTCTTGAACATTAATGATTTAGCGAATGCAGTGAAGCCAGTTGTTTTACCAGGTGAAGAAATGAATGTTCATGTCATTAAAGCTGGTAAAGAAGATAAGCAAGGTGTTGCTTACTTAGATGACGGAACGATGATTGTCGTTGAAGGTGGTAAAGCGTTCATTGGTGATGCACTTGATGTTATTGTAACGAGTGTATTGCAAACATCAGCGGGGCGTATGATCTTCGCCAAACCGAAAGCAATGGAAAAAGCGCAATAATAGTTTTATAAGGCTGACGCCATTCAACTTTTAAATGGTTTTGTCAGCCCTTTCTTATTTATACTTGGGAGCGAGATTATGTGTTTATATTGTAAAATTAGTGTAAAATAGGTGGTATATTAAGAGAGTTTTTCAAAAAGAAAGGGAATATATATGGAGAACTATCAAGCGGTTGTATTAGCAGCTGGTCAAGGGAAGCGAATGGGCATTGGTCATAATAAACAGTTGATTGCGCTAGGGGATCGTCCGTTAATTGCTCACACCCTTCAAGTGTTCGAAAGTGACCCGTGGTGTTCAGCTGTTTATCTCGTTGTTCATCCAGATGAACATATCATTATGAAAGACATTGTTAACGAGTACAGTTTTTCGAAAGTCGTTGAGTTCGTAAATGGTGGGTCTGAAAGGCAGCACAGTGTGAAAAATGCTGTCGACACATTGAGTCATGACCTCGTCACTTTTGTTCATGATGGTGCAAGACCATTTGTTTCAGAAGATGAATTACATAAGTTGTATGAAGCAACGGTCTTACATGAAGCCGCATTTTTAGCAACACGTGTGACAGATACGGTTAAACAAGTTGAAGGTCATGAAGTGAAAACATTAGACCGAAATAAACTTTACCAAGCTCAAACCCCGCAAGCCTTTACTTATAAATTGCTAAAAGAAGCGCATGAATACGCAGCAACAATGAAAATGATGGCAACGGATGATGTCGCACTTTTAGAGTTAATTAATAAGAATGCTGCTGTCGTTGAAGGAAGCTATCACAATTTTAAATTGACGACTCCAGAAGATATACAAAAGGCAGAAAATATGCTAAAAATAAATAGGCAAGGAAACTATAAGGAGGATCCTTCATTGTTTCGAATAGGACAAGGTTTTGATGTTCATCAATTAGTAGAGAGAAGGCCGTGTATCATCGGTGGTGTAACAATTCCTTATGAAAAAGGTTTGTTAGGTCATTCAGATGCCGATGTTTTATTACATACAATCGCTGATGCTGCACTTGGTGCAATCGGTGAAGGTGATATCGGAAAGCATTTTCCAGATACTGACCCACAATATGAAGGGTTGGACTCAAAAGAGTTGTTACAAGAGGTTTGGGATAAAGTTGAACAGTCAGGCTACACGTTAGTTAATGTAGACTGTACCATTATGGCACAAGCTCCGAAGATGGCCCCATATATAGAAGAAATGAGAAGTGTAATTGCTAACTTGTTACAAGCTGATTTAAACCAAGTCAATGTTAAGGCGACAACGACTGAGAAGTTAGGTTTCACAGGACGTAAAGAGGGAATTGCATCACAAGCGGTCATTTTATTACAACAAAGAGCTTAAATTTTGTACAATATTGTTAGGTAGATATAGAAAGGAGAACGACTCATGACGGAAAAAGTAAGAGTACGTTATGCCCCTAGTCCAACTGGGCATTTGCATATCGGAAACGCAAGAACGGCTTTATTTAATTATTTATTTGCAAGAAGCACTGGTGGCGAATTTGTCATCCGTATTGAAGATACAGACCAAAAGCGAAATGTTGAAGGTGGAGACATTGGTCAATTAAAATACTTAAAATGGTTAGGGATCGACTGGGACGAAAGTGTTGATGTAGGTGGCGATTATGCTCCATATCGTCAAATGGATCGACTGCATATTTATAAAAAGTATGCCGATGAACTATTAGAAAAAGGCTTAGCTTACAAATGCTATATGACTGAAGATGAGCTTGAGCAAGAACGCGAAGAACAACGTGCTCAAGGAAAAGTGCCAATGTATTCTGGTGCTCATCGCGATTTGACACAAGAGCAAATTGAACAGTATGAAGCAGAAGGCCGTCGACCAAGCCTTCGTATTCGTGTTCCAGCAAACGAAACATATACGTTTAAAGATATCGTAAAAGAGAAGATCACGTTTGAATCAAGTGATTTTGGTGATTGGGTCATCATGAAAAAAGATGGAACACCAACTTATAACTTTGCGTGTGCGATTGACGATTACTTAATGAAGATCACTCATGTTTTACGTGGTGAAGACCATATTTCAAACACGCCGAAGCAGATGATGGTTTATCGTGCGTTCGGTTGGGAAGTTCCAACGTTTGCTCATATGACGTTAATCGTAAATGAAGAACGTAAAAAGTTAAGTAAGCGTGATGAAAGCATTATTCAGTTTATTGAACAGTATGCAGACTTAGGTTATTTACCTGAAGCGTTATTTAACTTTATTACGTTATTAGGTTGGTCTCCTCAAGGGGAAGAAGAACTGTTTACAAGAGAGCAGTTAACAGAAATCTTTGACCCAGAAAGGTTATCGACTTCACCAGCTGTGTTCGACCCACATAAATTAAAGTGGATGAATAACCAGTACATTAAAGAAAGCTCATTAGAACGCGTTGTTGACTTAACGCTTCCACATTTAATTGAAGCGGGCAAAGTTGATGAAGATATGGATGGGTCAACTCGTCAGTGGGTAGAAGGGTTAATTTCTCTTTACCACAACCAATTAAATTATGGTGCGGAAATTGTTGAGTTGACTGAGTTGTTTTTCCGTAAAGAAATCAACTATAATGAAGAGTGTATGGATGTGTTAAATCAAGAGCATGTTCCTAGTATGCTTGAACACTTTAAGTCAGAGTTAGAGCAATTAGATGAACTAACACCTGATGATGTAAAAGCTGCAACGAAAGCAACACAAAAGGCTACAGGTAATAAAGGTAAGAAATTATTTATGCCAATTCGTGTCGCAACAACTGCGCAAACACATGGACCAGAGTTACCTAATGCCATTACTTTATTAGGCAAAGAAACTGTTTTACATCGTCTGGAACAATTAATTAATAAATTAAACTATTCAGGATAACATGTTTCAAAGTCGTTAATATAATATACAAAGCGTTGATGAGGAGAAGTAAAACGGATCAAGCTAAATACAGAGAAGGCTACATTTGCTGAGAGTAGCTTTTAGTTTGACGTTTGAAATGCACCTTAGAGCCTTCACTTGAATCTAAGTAGAGTGAAGCGGTTAAGTACCGTTAAACACTTCGAAAGTTGAGAGGGATACCTCTAAACAGAGTGGAACCGCGTTAATTAAGCGTCTCTGTCTATTTTATATAGACAGGGGCGCTTTTATATTTTACTTATATTCATAAGTCGCCTCCAACTTCTAGGTTTTGCATCGTAGAAAAACATAAACAAGGGAGGGATTGTATGTTCAAATTTTTCAAATTGCTTAAAGATGATGTTGATGTTGTATTTGACCAAGACCCTGCTGCAAGAAGTAGAATAGAGGTCATCTTAACATATGCTGGAGTTCATGCGATTTGGTCACATCGCATTGCACATGGATTCCATAAACGGAAAATGTTCTTTATTGCCCGGGCGATTTCCCAGATTAGCCGATTTTTCACAGGCATTGAAATTCACCCAGGTGCACAGATAGGTCGTCGTTTTTTCATCGACCACGGTATGGGGGTCGTAATCGGTGAAACTTGTGAGATCGGTGATAATGTCACTATTTATCAAGGCGTGACGCTAGGTGGAACAGGGAAAGAAGGCGGGAAACGTCACCCGACATTAAAGGATAACGTCTTAGTTGCAACAGGCGCGAAAGTATTAGGCTCAATTACGATTGATGAACATTCCAAAATCGGAGCTGGATCTGTCGTCTTGAAAGATGTTCCGAAATATTCCACGGTTGTTGGAATACCTGGTAACATCGTCGTGAAAAATGGAGTTAAAGTGAAAAAGAACTTAGACCACCATAAACTACCAGACCCCGTTTCAGAGAAGTGTGATCTGTTAGAGCAAAAAATTGCCGAACTACAAGCGGAAATTAATGAATTGAAAGGAGCTGATCGTCATGACAGTTAAATTATATAACTCTTTAACACGCTCTAAAGAAACGTTTGAACCAATTGAAGAAGGAAAAGTCAAGATGTACGTCTGCGGTCCAACGGTATATAACTACATTCACGTAGGTAACGCCAGGCCAGCCATTGTCTTTGATACGATCCGCCGTTACTTTGAGTATGTCGGTTATGATGTTGAATACGTATTGAATTTCACGGATGTCGACGATAAGTTAATTAAAGCAGCAGAAGAAATGGGTGAGGAAGTGCCCGAGATTGCTGACCGTTTTATTAATGCATACAAAGAAGATGTTGGTGCACTTCATGTAAAAGAAGCGGTTCACCATCCGAGGGTAACTGAAACAATGGATGAAATTCTGCAATTTATTGAAGGGTTAATTGATAAAGGGTATGCCTATGAAGCGGATGGTGATGTTTACTTTAAAACACGCGCATTCGATGAGTACGGAAAATTGTCGCATCAATCAATCGATGACTTGCGCTCTGGTGCACGTATTCAAGTAGGAGAAAAGAAAAATGACCCATTAGACTTTGCGCTTTGGAAGCAAGCAAAAGACGGCGAGATTGCTTGGGATAGTCCATGGGGGAGAGGACGTCCGGGGTGGCATATCGAGTGTTCTGCTATGGCGAAAAAATATTTAGGTGAAACAATTGATATTCACGCTGGCGGTCAAGACTTATCTTTTCCGCACCATGAAAATGAAATTGCCCAATCTGAGTGCATGAATGATCAAACGTTCGCAAATTATTGGTTACACAACGGTTATATCCAGATCGATAACGAAAAAATGTCAAAGTCATTAGGTAACTTTATTTTAGTCCATGACCTCGTTCGTAACCATAATCCTAACGTCGTTCGCTTCTTCATGTTAAGTGTTCATTACCGCAATCCAATTAACTTTAACGATGAATTACTAGCGAGTGCGAAAAATAGCTACGAACGTATTAAGACGGCATATGACAACTTAAAACACCGTCGTGAAGCGAGCATGAATCTAACTAATGATACAGAGCAATGGAAAGAAAAAATTAACCAACATGTCGAAACATTTAAACGAGAAATGAATGATGATTTCAATACAGCTAATGCTATTTCTGTACTGTTTGAGCTTGCTAAAGAAGCTAACATTTACATTGACCAAAAGCAGACATCAGCAGAAGTGATTGATTATTTCATTAGTACTTTTGATGAATTAACGTCTGTATTAGGATTTGAATTAGCCACAGAAGAGCTGTTAGATGAGGATATTGAAGCTTTAATAGAAGAGCGTATACAAGCGAGGAAAGACCGCAACTTTAGTCGTGCTGATGAGATTCGCGACGACTTAGCTAATAGAGGAATCATTTTAGAGGATACACCTCAAGGAACGAGATGGAAAAGACAATGAGTCAGGATCTGAAACCGCATCTTATGAAGAGTTTAACGCTAGCTTACATGGGTGATGTCGTATATGAAAAATATGTACGAGAATATATTATTCAAAAAGGCGAAGTGATGCCACAAGCATTGCACACGATGGCTGTGTCTTTTGTATCTGCAAAGGCACAGTCGTATGTGCTTCTTCGTTGGATAGAAGATGGTATGTTAACCGAACAAGAAGAAGCGATTGTTCGAAGAGGTCGAAACGCCAAGTCGAACGTGCCTAAAAATACGGACCCACAAACGTATAGATACAGCACTGCTTTTGAAGCGTTAATGGGTTATTTGTATTTTAAAGAAGAGTTTGAACGATTAGATCACCTTGTTTTTCAAGCAATTATGGACATTGAAGAAAGGAGATGAGAGTTGTGAGTGAAGAATGGATTACTGGTAAAAACCCTGTTATAGAAACGTTGAAGTCTGGACGTTCGGTTAATAGAGTGCTTGTCCTAGAGTCGATGAAACCTCAAGTACAAAAGCAAATTTTTAACGTTGCCAAACAACAAGGTGTTTATGTACAAAAGGTTCCGAAGCAAAAGCTAGACACAATAGGAGAGCACCATCAAGGTGTAGCAGCCTCTGTAGCTGCTTATGACTACGCTTCGCTGGATGATCTATTTCATATAGCTGAAAAAAGACAAGAAGCTCCTTTCTTTCTTTTATTAGATGAATTAGAAGATCCACACAACCTTGGCTCTATTATGCGAACAGCTGATGCTGTTGGTGCACATGGTATCATTATTCCGAAGCATCGCTCTGTACAACTAACACAAACAGTAGCAAAAGCTTCGACAGGTGCTATTGAACACATTCCTGTCGTACGGATTACGAATATGAACCAAACGATAGAAGAGCTTAAAGAACGTGGAGTATGGATTGTAGGAACGGATGCGAAAGGTAAGCAAGATTATCGACAGTCTGAATATGATATGCCAATTGCATTAGTTATTGGTAGTGAAGGTCGCGGCATAAGTCGTCTCGTTGCGAAAAATTGCGATTGGCTTGTCCATATGCCGATGAAAGGCGAAGTAACATCATTAAATGCTTCTGTTTCGGCAGGGATTCTTATGTATGAAATATACCGCAAACGTTATCCGGTAGGGGAGTAACCGCTATGATTGTACTAGTTGTAGATGGTTACAACATGATCGGCGACTGGCCTGAATTAAAAAAGCTGCGTGATCATGACCTTGAAGCGGCAAGAAATCGACTAATTGAAATGCTTGCTGAGTATCAAGCTTATATTGGTCATCGAGTTGTTGTCGTCTTCGATGCTTATACTGTAAGAGACGTCGAACGCCATTATAATCAATTACAAGTTGAAGTGATCTATACTAAAGAAAAAGAGACAGCAGATGAGAAAATCGAAAAGCTTGTAAAAGAAATTATGAATGTGAAAACAAAGGTTTATGTCGCAACATCCGACTATGCTGAACAGTGGACAATCT
>NZ_AKIF01000062.1 GCF_000269905.1 Alkalibacillus haloalkaliphilus C5 | reverse complement strand
GTCGTCGACGAAAAAGGTCAAGAACACTTATTATATTCTGCAGAAATATTATGGTCTTAAAAGACTAATAGAGGTGTCTATATGAAAACGACGAAAATGTTAACTCAAAAGAAACAAGCTGGTGAAAGAATCGCAATGATCACAGCCTATGACTATCCATCAGCGAAAACGAGTGAGCAAGCTGGAGTTGATATGATTTTAGTAGGTGATTCTTTAGGTATGGTTGTGTTAGGTTATTCATCAACAATCCCTGTGACTGTAGATGATATGATTCACCACGGTAAGGCAGTTCGAAGAGGAGCACCAAATACATTTACAGTCGTTGACATGCCTTTTATGTCATTCAACATTTCAATAGAACAAACACTAGCTCATGCGAAAAGAATGTTCCAAGAAATTGAACCTTCTGCATTAAAGTTAGAAGGTGGTCGAGAAGTGTCTGAAACGGTGAGAAGACTTACAGAATCGGGAATCCCCGTAGTAGCTCATATTGGTCTTACGCCACAAACCGTTAATGTTTTAGGTGGTTATAAAGTACAAGGTAAATCAGAAGAAGACGCTAAAAAGCTTCTAGAAGATGCTAAAACCATGCAAGATTCAGGTGCAGTTGCAATTGTGTTAGAATGTGTTCCTGCTTCATTAGCGGAAATGATTACTGAACAACTCAAAATTCCAACCATTGGTATAGGTGCTGGTGCATCTTGTGATGGACAAGTGTTAGTTTACCATGACTTACTAGAATATGGTGTTGATCGTTTGGCTAAGTTTGTTAAATCTTACGCTAACGTTAATGAATTAGCAGTAGATGGTATTTCAAGTTACGTTCAAGAAGTTAAACAACAGCGATTTCCAAAAAAAGAACATACTTATTCGATGAATGAAGAAACATTAAAGGGGTTATACGGGGGATCATGAAGACAATAAAGACGATAGAAGAAATGCAATTAACGCAAGATGAACTCCATAAAGAACAAAAATCGATTGGTTTTGTTCCAACGATGGGGTATTTACATGATGGACACCTTGCTTTAATAAAAGAGGCACGCAAAGAAAATGATATAGTCGTCGTCAGCATTTTCGTTAATCCACTACAGTTTAATCAAGCAAGTGACTTAGACCAATACCCGCGTGATTTTGAGCGAGACGAAAGATTGTTAATTGAAGAAGCTGTTGATTACGTATTTTATCCATCAAATGATGCCATGTATCCCGAACCGCTGTCGATTGACCTTAGGTTAAATCGACGTGGAGATGTGTTATGTGGTGCAACAAGACCAGGACATTTTGAAGGTGTGTTAATGGTATTAACTAAGTTATTTAATATTGTTAATCCGAACCGTGTTTATTTTGGATTAAAAGATGCGCAACAAGTGGCTGTAGTTGATGGTTTAATTAATGATTTTAACTTTAATATTGAATTAGTCCCAGTTCCTACGATTCGTGAATCAGATGGTGTTGCGATGAGCAGTCGAAATGTTAACTTATCAACTGATGAACGTCAAGAAGCTCATCACATTTATAAGTCTTTATTAAAAGGGCAAGAATTAATCCAAGCAAGTAAATGGGTCCGACAAGATGTAATAGACGAGGTTGACAACTTTTTAAAACATACGTTATCAGGACAAGTAGATTATGTCGATTGTTTAACATATCCTGAATTAACTCGTGAAATTTCAGAAAAACATGATATAATAATTGCGGTTGCTGTAAAATATCAAAATGCAAGATTAATTGACAATATTATATTAACCCCATCAGGTGATGTTAAATATAGGAGTGAAGCTTAATGTATCGTACTATGTTAAATAGTAAAATTCATCGTGCTACGGTGACTGAAGCTGATTTGAATTATGTAGGCAGTATTACAATAGATTCGCACATCCTTGAACAAGTTGGTATTTTACCTCATGAGAAAGTGCAAGTTGTTAATAATAATAACGGGGAGCGTTTTGAGACGTATGTAATCGCTGGTGAAAGACATAGTGGTGTTATTTGTTTAAATGGTGCTGCTGCAAGACGCGTTCAAAAAGGTGATACCGTTATTATTATTTCATATGTAACACTATCAAGTGAAGAATTAGAAGGACATCAGCCAAAGATTGCGATTATGGATGACGATAACCAAATCGGGGAAATTATTGTAGAAGAGCCACCCCTAACTGTCTTATAACTCCCTTGGTTTAGGGAGTTATTTTTATTTTAGAATACATAGAAAGGGGGATTAAAAGTGGATCGTTATGTAGTAGTTGATTTAGAAACGACAGGCCATTCTGTTAAAAAAGGCGACGAAATTATTGAAATTGGCATTGTTGTATTAGAAGGTAATGAGATAGTTGAAGAATATGCAACAAAAGTAAAACCTACAACAGAAATTCCTGTCTTTGTCTCGAATTTAACAGGTATTCACCATGAAGACGTAACTGATGCACCTTATTTTAGTGAAATTGTTCACGATTTAATCCCTATGTTTAACAATAGTTATTTCGTAGCTCATCACGTGCAATTTGATTATGAGTTTTTGAATGCGTCACTAAAAGCATCTGGGTATGAGCCATTAAACTGTTTAACGATCGACACAGTTGAGTTGTCTCGGATACTTTTTCCAAAGTCTCCAGGGTATAAACTATCTGAGATTACTCAGTATCTAGGTATTGAGCACGTTTCGCCACACCGAGCATTAAGTGATGCTTATGTGACTGCTTTATTATGGTTAGAAATAAAAAATAAATTACAACTATTGCCTTTTAAAACATTGGAGAACTTAATTCATTTTATTCCAAGTTTACATAGTGAATTAGAGAGTTGGTTTAGCGCGTTATTAGAGGCAAAACGCCACAATTATAGCCAACACCACAACTTATTAGAACAACACGGTTTAATGGTGCATCATTTAGTTAATCAACAAAAAGAACAACCTTTATTACCGGACCATTATGAAGATTTTGTAGAACATGTATTTGAAAATAGTCTTAAGCAGAAAAGGTCAGGTCAGAAAGAAATTGCTCAATTAATATATGATCAAATGTCGATTCAAGAAAATGTTGTCATAGAAGCTGGGACTGGTTTAGGTAAGACAATCGGTTATTTAATTCCAAGTTGGTATAAAGGCGCTAGGAAGGTAAGAGAACGGTTGTAAGTACGAGTACAATCCAGCTACAAAATCAAATTATAAAAGAAGCTGATTTATTATCATTGAAATTAAAACAACCGATCACGATATCAGTTTTAAAAAGTCCAAAACATTATATTAATACTAAACGATTTAAAACTTATTTAGACCATTTTAATGAATTGGATAATTATGATGCCGTCTTAACTTTGGCAATGATTATTGTTTGGTTAACGGAAACAAAAACAGGTGATATTGATGAGTTACACCTTCCATCAAATGGCGTTAATATATGGAAATACATTAATTGTTCTCATCAAAATCAACGTAATGGTTCATTCTTCTATGAGGCTTTACGTCAAAGTGAAAAGGCTAACTTGGTTGTTGTTAACCATGCGTTTTTATTAAATTCAACGTTAAATGGCCATGGTCGAATTCCAAAGTTTAATCATGCCATAATTGATGAGGCTCACCAATTTGAAAGTGTCGCTAGGGAGCAATTTGCAAAAGATTTAAGTTATGTAACGATTGTTCATTTACTACAAGACCTACAAAAAGTAGTTAACTATGATGTGATTGACCATGCTCGTTTTTATGCAGACACTTTCTTTAGATCGGTGTATCAGTCAGTCGAATTTTTGCACGGTGAAGATGATTTGTTAACCGATACAGGAAAAGCTCAATTAACAATTGGTGAAGAGTATTTAAATTTAATGCTAAACGGAGAAGTTAAAGAACATTTAAATCAGTTATTCATTTCAATTAACCATATTTTAGAAGAATTAAAAAACAAAAAATCACTGAACAAATGGCAAACCATCATTAGTAAGCACGCCTTTTCACAACTAAATGAAATGATGAACACATTTAAAGCGTTTTTTGACCCGTCTGTCAATGATGTTAGGTGGATTGAAATTGACCAATACGGTGCTAAAAATGCAGCAACGATTCATGTAGAACCAGTATCAGTAAGCCATTATTTAGAGCAGTTTTACGAAAAGGCTGATAGCTTTATTTTCACAAGTGCTACACTTAAAGCAGGAAAGTCTTATAAACCATTTTTAGAAAGAACGGGTATACCTGAAGAAACAAATTGCCAAACATTCGCCTCACCATTTAATTACGGACAACAGGCGAAAGTTTTAATTCCAAATAACATACCAGATGTATCAAAAACGAAAGTTAACCATTATACAGGTTATGTTGCTGACTTTATCCAACGATATACTACTCAAGTGAATGGAAAAATGTTAGTTTTATTCACCTCTTATGACATGCTGAGAATTGTATTTAAACATTTAAAGCGAATGAAATCTTTGGATGGTTATACAATCATCGGCCAAGGGGTATCGACAGGTAGCCGAGATAAATTGAAGAAGATGTTTGAAACAGAAGACCAAGTTGTTTTATTAGGAACAAATTCCTTTTGGGAAGGCATTGATTTAATTGATGCCAACAAGTCAAAAACCGTATGTGTCGTTAGATTACCTTTTGAAACGCCAACACACCCATTCATATTAGCAAAAACCGAAGAATTGGAGATGGGCAATTATAATGTGTTTCAACATTTAGCACTTCCGATTGCCATTCAAAGGTTTAGACAAGCATTTGGAAGAATTATTAGAGATGAACAAGACAGAGGGGCTTTCATTATCCTTGATCAGCGGATTATCAAGAAAGGATACGGCAAACAATTTCTAAATTCATTACCTGAGACAACAATTATTCATGATGATCTAACTTCTATTATTACTCATGCAAAAAAATGGCTTTCATAATCGGTTAACCTTTTACAAAAAATATGGGTTAGATGTTTGATTAAATAATGGATAGGTGTTGACATCATGACCATTTGGCTTAAAATGTTTTTCGTGAGCGTCTTGTTGATGAGTTCGACTACTATGAGCTCTGTTGCAGAACGAGAATTAATATTTACACCTATTGATTCAGGTGACATGGCTATTTTACACTTAAATGATGATGAAATGTTCCTAATCAATACAGGAGATGAAAAAAGCTTAAGGTCTGTTGAAAAAACTTTAAATCAATGGCCTGATAAGAAGTTGAAAGGTATTTTAATTACTTCACCTAAATCGGAGAACTGCGGAAATCTAGAGAAGGTATCAAAGTCTTGGGACGTTGAACATATTTATGTTTCTAATGAAAAAGAGATGGTTTGTAGCTTATCGAATAAAGACTATAATGTTCTATCACTCAATGAGCAAAATGTTATTGCTTTAAGTAATGACTTTTACATTAAATATATCGCCAAAGAAAATAGCGAAAATGGTAATATTGTTTTATCGAATGATGTGTTTTCTGTTTATTGGTATGAAACAGATCAAAAGCTTAACGGTGAATTGAAAGGCAAAATTCAACTCATCTACATTCCATCTTATATTAGTGCTAATATGATCCAACAAGATGAAATTAATAAAATTGACCCGCAGATGGCAATTATCAATGAAAAGGACGATCCACGGCGCAACCGACAAATGCATAACTTATTTCAAGAGTCGTGGGTGGAGACATATTTTTTAAAGAAGTTTATTGCTATTCACATCTCGATTTATGAAGGTGACTATGATGTTTATTTAGAAAGATTAAACAAATAATGTTCTGTTTAAGCGATTGCTACTTCTTGGTAGCAATCGTTTAAGTTTTGTAATTGAACCTTCAAAAGTTTTTCTCAAAAAATGTCTAAAAAACAGTAAAAACTTGTTATAATGAAGAAGTAATGTAACAATAAGTATTAGTTTTTATTTTAATGAAGAGGATGAATGTGCTTGTCGCTAAAACAATTTTTTAGCAATAAAATTGTATTATTAGTTGTTACTGTTCTTGCCATTTCAATGATGGTCGCGGTTGTCCTATTTTCTTATTTTTATTTTGAAATTCAAGGGGCGCACAATGATGAACAACGAACTTATTCAAATATTGCAGTGGACCATTCACCAATTGAAACTATAGAAGATAACTTTTATTATAATGGTGAACAGACATATACTGTTGTCCAAGGTGTTGGTGACGGAGAGCGTTATTTTACGTTTGTGCCGAAGAGAGACAATTTAGAAGAGGATGATATAAGCTGGGTTCTTGAAAGCGAAGGCGTTTCTAAAGATGATATCCTTTCTGAATGGCAACAAGACTGTTCAAATTGTAAACTATTACATATAACGCCTGGCATTATGAATGACCGAACCATTTGGGAAGTCGTATTCGAAGATGATGATCGCATGTATTTTAGAACTTATTTATTCGAAACGGGCGAGGTTTATGACTCGATATCTTTTAGCAAAAATTAATAAGGAGAGATACATATGGAATTAGCAGATCGCGTACAATCGTTAACCCCATCCACAACTTTAGCTATTACGTCTAAAGCTAAAGCTTTAAAAGCTGAAGGTCATGACGTAATAGGGTTAGGGGCTGGTGAGCCTGACTTTAACACACCGCAATATATTTTGGATGCGGCAAAAGAAGCAATGGAAGAAGGTAAAACAAAGTATACGGCATCTGGAGGTCTTTCTGAGCTTAAAGAGGCGATTATGAACAAGTTCAAGCGAGATCAAGGTGTTGAATATAAAGATAATGAAATCATCGTGACGACAGGGGCAAAGCATGCCTTATACACGTTATTCCAAGTGTTATTAAACCGTGGTGATGAAGTTATTGTCCCAATTCCATATTGGGTAAGTTATCCTGAGCAGATCAAACTAGCAGAAGGACAACCAGTATATGTTAAAGCTTCAGAAGATAACAGTTTTAAAATTACACCAGAACAATTAGAAGAATCGATTACTGAATATACAAAGGCTGTAGTTCTTAACTCGCCAAGTAACCCTACAGGTGTTTTATATACAGCTGAAGAATTAAAAGCTTTAGGCGAAGTAGCTTTAAAGCATAACATCTTCATTGTATCTGACGAGATTTATGAAAAGTTAATATATGGCGAAAAAGAACATGTTTCAATTGCGCAATTGTCTGATGAGCTTAAAGAACAGACTGTTATTATTAATGGAGTTAGTAAATCTCATTCGATGACAGGTTGGAGAATTGGGTATGCAGCTGGTAATCAAACAATTATCCAAGCTATGACGAACTTAGCATCTCATGCCACGTCTAACCCAACATCAATTGCACAATATGCTGCGATCGCTGCATATAACCATTCTGAAGAAGAAATTGATCAAATGAAGGTTGCTTTTGAAGAACGCTTAAATAAGTTGTATAATTGGTTGTTGGAAATCCCTAATGTAACATGTGTTAAGCCAGATGGCGCGTTCTACCTATTTCCAAATGTAAAAGCGGTTGTTGAACAATCACCTTTTGATTCAGTAGATGAATGGGTAAAACAGCTGTTAGAAGAAGAAAAGCTAGCAATAGTACCTGGGTCAGGTTTTGGTGCAGAGGATAATGTAAGGTTATCTTATGCAACTTCATTAGATCAATTAGAAGAAGCAGCATCTAGACTAAAACGTTTTGTCGAGAAGTATAGTTAGGAGGAAGTCGTTTTGAAAACAACAATAGCAAATGTTCATAAACACGTAAATGAAACAGTCACAATAGGTGTGTGGCTACATAATAAACGCTCAAGTGGTAAAATTGCATTTTTACAACTAAGAGACGGTTCAGGCTTTATTCAAGGTGTCGTTGCTAAGGCAGCTGTATCAGAAGAAGCTTTTGAGCTATCGAAAAATTTAACACAAGAAACGTCACTTTACGTTACAGGTAAAGTAGTAGAAGATACACGTAGCCCATTAGGTTATGAGTTACAAGTGTCTGATTTAGAAGTGATTCAAGAAGCGGTTGATTATCCAATCACTCCAAAAGAACATGGTACTGAGTTTTTAATGGACCACCGTCACTTATGGTTACGTTCAACAAAACAACATGCCATTATGAAAGTACGTAACGAAATTATTCGTTCAACATACGAATTTTTTAACAAAGAAGGCTTTGTAAAAGTTGACCCGCCAATTTTAACGGGAGCATCAGCAGAAGGGACAACAGAATTGTTCCATACGAAATATTTTGATGAAGATGCTTATCTGTCTCAAAGTGGACAACTCTATATGGAAGCAGCTGCGATGGCATTAGGACGTGTATTCTCCTTCGGTCCAACATTCCGTGCTGAAAAGTCAAAAACAAGAAGACACTTAATTGAGTTTTGGATGATTGAGCCAGAAATGGCGTTTATGGACCATGAAGAAAGCTTACAAATGCAAGAAGAGTACGTTGCATATGTCGTGCAATCAGTTCTTGAAAATTGTAAAGTAGAGCTTGAAACATTAGAAAGAGATACGACTCAATTAGAAAAGATTAAAGCACCATTCCCAAGAATCACTTATACAGAAGCTATTCAATTTCTAAAAGATCAAGGTTTTGATGATATTGATTGGGGAGATGACTTCGGTGCACCACATGAAACAGCCATTGCAGAGGCTCATGACAAACCGGTGTTTATTACACATTTCCCTGTTGAAATTAAAGCGTTCTATATGAAGCCAGATCCGGACAATTCGGATGTTGCGCTATGTGCTGACTTAATTGCACCTGAAGGTTATGGTGAGATTATTGGTGGTTCAGAACGTATTGATGATTATAAATTAATGGCTGAGCGCTATAAAGAGCACGAACTTGACGGGCCTGCATATGAGTGGTATTTACAGTTACGCCAATACGGCTCAGTTCCACATTCAGGTTTCGGACTAGGATTAGAGCGTACCGTTGCATGGATTACTGGAATTGAACATATTCGTGAAACGATTCCTTTCCCACGCTTATTAAATCGTTTATACCCATAGAACATGCATGATGACTCAATCTGATTGAGTCATCTTTTCTATTCGAACTTAAGGGAGAGATTGTATGGAACTACCATTTTCCTATCAAAGACTTTTAACTGAACAAATTAATATCCCGAGTAAACTGTTAAACGACTACAATGAGCTTGGTTTAAATGAAGAAGATATAATAGTAATCTTGCAAATTATGAACTTACAAAAATTAGGTGAGTTATTACCGTCATTTGACCTAATTGCAAGTCATATGACGATCAATGCAAATGAGGTTGCCAATGTACTTAAGAAATTAAGAAACAACAACTTTTTACAAATCGAACAAATAACTGATGAACAAAATGGTCAACATGAATGGTATTGTTTATCGCCATTGTTTGAAGCACTGTTTGAAGTTGAGCAAAAATCGATACAAGAAGAGGAAGGCAAATTATTTCAGTTATTTGAACAAGAGTTTGCCCGTACGTTATCACCAATTGAAATTGAAACCGTAAGTTATTGGTTAGATGAAGATCAATTTAAACCACCTTTAATAAAGGCAGCTGTACGAGAGGCAGTCCTCATGGGGAAGCTTAATTTCCGTTATATTGATCGTATTTTGAATGAATGGAAGAAAAAAGGTGTTCGTTCCGTTAATGATGTTAAACAATCATCTCAGCAAAAACAAAATCAACAAGCACCAAAAGAGAAGCGTGATACATCAGTTTATTATAATTGGTTAGAAGAATAGTGGGGAGGGAAAAGGGTGTTAACGAAGAAAGATATTCGCTTTACTTTAGACACACTAGAACGTATGTACCCAGATGCAGATTGTGAATTAACGCATGAAAATGAACTTGAATTGTTGATTGCTGTTGTTCTATCTGCACAAGCAACTGATGCATTAGTTAATAAAGTAACACCAGGTTTATTCGCTAAATATAAAACACCAGAAGACTATGTGAATGTTCCATTAGAAGAGCTACAAAATGATATCAAAAGAATAGGACTTTATAGAAATAAAGCGAAAAACATCCGCAAATTATGTGCTGACTTAAATGAAAAGTACGATGGGAAAGTACCTGAAGACTATGATGCCTTAATTAACTTAGCTGGCGTTGGTCGCAAAACGGCAAATGTCGTCATATCAGTTGCATTTGGCCAACCAGCAATAGCAGTTGATACGCATGTTGAACGTGTATCAAAGAGATTAGGGATTTGCCGTTGGAAAGATTCTGTTTTAGAAGTAGAGAAAACGTTAATGCGGAAGCTACCTGAAGAGGAGTGGAGTGCAACACACCATCGCATGATCTTCTTTGGACGATACCATTGTCAGGCGAAAACACCGAATTGTCCTGAATGTCCTTTATTAGACATTTGTCGCGAAGGTCAGAAACGAATGAAGAAAAGAGGCTAATCCCATGGATGTTCATTTAATTGAAGATAAATTTGCAAGCTGGGAAAAAATCTCAAGCCATGTTGAGGAGTTAGCTGAAACTAGACAGTTTAAAGAAACGAAGAGTTATGTCTTAAACTACTTGGACGAATTAAAACAAATCATTTTGTTGTGTAATCAATTGAATCCTTCTGATGTTAGTGAGGACTATTTTGATCAGTTACAATATGTGCCGATTAATGTAAGTGAGCGGTTAGAGTTTGTTGAGGCGAGATGTCATCATCGTCATGGTTACATTCAGTTGAATGAAATGTATAAAGAGATGAAGAAGAAGTATGCGATTGCTAGACTTAAACATCAAGCAAAATAAAAGCTAGTGTCTTAATTAAGACACTAGCTTTTTATTTATATTATTATTCTTCTTGTTCTTCATCTTCAGGATCTTCTGGTGGATCTGTACTAAAGTCATCATCATCTTCGTCTATTGGCTCTTCTTCAGCTTCGTCATCATCATCTTCTTCATCACCTTCACCATTGTCCTCTTCATTACCGTCTCCTTGACCGTTATCATTGCCGTCACCGTTTCCATTATCGTTTCCGTCTCCGTCTCCGCTACCCTCACCTGGTTCATCTTCTTCAGGAGGTTCTTCTTCGTCTTCATCTTCACCGAAGAAGTCCTCCCAGAAGTCGGATTCCTCATCAGGTATATCGATTGATTCAGAAATAGGGTCGCTACGATTTTCATCATTATCGGCATCATAAGCAACGACTTCAAACGTATAAGTTTCGCCAAGTTCAACGTCAGTGAATGTGTAGTCGAAATCTGATAGATCATTTTGGTCAATTTCACTACCGTTTTCACTAATTGTTAATTGGAACTCTATGTCACGGTCTTCAGAGCCCGGGTGACTCCATGAAGCTTCAATAATTTGCTCTTCTTCATCGAAATTCAGGTTGAGCGATTCAGCTGGTTCAACCATATCGTATTCATCCGATGTGTCTGAAGGCTCATTTCCTCTTACGAAAAGTTCCGTCACAATTTGATCATCTGGTGTAAACTCACTCGGTAACATCGCAGGGCGAGAACCTCTTTCGATATCGACTTTAACAACTGAATCAGGTCTAGAGAAGTCTGATGTGTCTACACCATTAGAAATGTGTTCCATCATACTTTGGAATAGTGGTCTAGTTCGACTCTGCACACCACCCTCATCATTTGAAGGGAATCCATTCCATACTGAAACCGTATAGTTTGTTGTATATCCAACAAGCCAAGAGTCCATGTTCTCATTGGTTCCGGTTTTGGCAGCAACAGGTAATCCGCCAAAGTTTAAACCGCTAGCAGTTCCATTATGATGTGCAATCGTATCCTTTAACATATCACTAATCATGTAAGCCGTGTAATCAGACATGACTGGCTCTCCTTGGCGATCAACTTCCATCGTCTGACCGTCTCTAAATTCGATCATTTTAATCGTGTGTGGTTCATTATAAACACCTTCATTACCAAAGGCAGCGAATGCTCCAGCCATTTCATAAGGGTTAGTTTGAATATCATTCACGCCACCGATAGGGTATGATTCGGCTACACTATTTTCAATTGAAGAAATTCCAAGTGACCTAGCGAACTCTCCAGCTTCTGCTCGGTCAATTTCATCACGAACATTCTGTACAGCCGGAACGTTTAATGAACGGTATAATGATTCACGCATGGTAACCCAACCGTTATAACTATCTCCAAAGTTACGGAAAGACTGCTCACCTTCACCATCCCAAGAATAATAAGCTTCAGATTGACTATCATTATACTGATGGTAAGTGGAAAATTCGTTTTGCTCGATCGCAGGTCCAAAGCTTACGATAGGTTTAATCGCTGAACCAGGTCCACGATTACTATCTGTAGCAAAGTTAAAACCACGGAAGTCATCTTTGTTTCTTCCTCCACCTATTGCCAGTACTTCACCGGTCGTTGTGTCCATTGCAACAACGGCTGCTTCTTGGCCTTCAGGATGATCAATTGGTCCTTCATCACTTAATAAGTGTTCAACATGTTCTTGTGCATTTGGGTCTAATGTTGTATGAATCGTTAAACCAGCTGTATACAAGTTCATGTCATCATCATCGATTAACGATTCAGCTTCATCATAAACAGTTTCAATGAAGGCTGAATATTTAAGTTCACTTTCGTAGTTTTCTTGAATCATATCTTCAACTGCGACATTTTTAGCTTCTTCAGCTTCTTCTTCAGTAATCTTTTCGTGTCTTACCATTAAATCTAATACAGTGTTTCTTCTTTGTTCAGCAAGGTCAGGATTTTCGATTGGATTGTATGCGTTAGGACGTTGCGGCATACCAGCCAGCAATGCAGCTTCCTCTAACGTTAAGTCGTTAAGGTCATCTTTACCGAAATAAACTTCAGCTGCTTTTTGAACACCGTATATACCATTACTGTAATAAATTTTATTTAAATACATCATTAAGATCTGTTCTTTTGAATATTCGCGTTCTAATTGTAGTGCTAAATATTGTTCTTGAACTTTACGTTCATTCTTTTTTCATTAGTAAGAAGGAAGTTTTTAATTACTTGTTGTGTAATCGTACTAGCACCTTGTGAACCGAATCCACCTGTTATGTTTGCCATAACAGCTCCACCGATACGTCGCATGTCTATTCCACTATGGTCGTAGAATCTGACGTCTTCAGCAGCTAGCACAGCATCTTCCATAATAGGTGATAAGTCTTCATAATCAATAATTGTTCGATTTTCGGCTGCTAAGTCAGCTACTTCATTACCATCTCGATCTAAGATGGTTGTACTAGCAGGTACTTCTAGTTCTTCAGCCGTTAATTCAGGTGCATTACTAATATAGGAATATAGAACACCTAAACCAATCACAAATGTAACGAGTCCGATAATTAGTAGACTTATAAAGACTTTTTTCCAGTTGATTTTTCTATTTTGTTTTTTGCTTTGTTTTTTAGCTTTACGACTTTTAACTTGTTCAGTCATTGCAATCTCCTCCGTTAATGTATACATCGTCGACTATCTCTAAATAGTTAACTTTTGCTTGAAGTTGAAATGGAATTAAATACCCCTTTTCAGTTATAAAGTTATAAGGAAGTGACTTTCTTCCGCCGTTAAATTGTTCTTCCCACTTTCTTAAAAAGGATGAAAGCGGCAATAAATAAGTTTCATTTATTGCAGTGAAGCGAATGATAAAGAAGGTCACTCCACCGTGCTCCTCAATACGCTTCATATGTTCTACCTGGTGTGAATGAATATTAGTAAAAGGAAGCGACTGTTTATTTTTCGTTTCTTTTGCTTCGAAATCAATATGCTTTCCTTTATATAAACCGTTAAAGTCAGTGGTAGATGGTTTTTGGTAGTATGCTTCTTTAATAACGGCTGCACTTCTTTTTGGATAATCGACTTGCACAACTTGAACCGGTGTAGGCTTTTTATGAATTACTGCTTTACCCGATTCTAAGTAATATTTATTCGTTTCTACTATTTCTTTTTCGAGGGTCATTCCCCTGTTGGCAAAAGCGTCGTTCGTTTTATAGGATTGTTTTTTTTCTGTATGAGTCTGACGCTTTTGGCGACTACCTTTTGGGTACTTCAACATGATTCCTCCTAACAATCCTATTATATCAAATTTTAAATAAAAAAGATTTGGATATACTGTGAATATAGTGAGCAATAAACGACATAAATGTACATAAAGGAATGTAACTATGATCCCTTTAATGGTTAATTATATTAAAGAACAGACGCATAATCGTAACATTAATAATGTAACGAGAACAAAGGCATATTTACAGTTTTATAATGAAAACCCTGAAATTAAATGGGCCTTTCTTGCTAATATTGTGTCAAGAAATGCAGGGTGGAATATGACTGACCTTTACTCTGAAGCTTATCAATCACTACTTTCAGAGAAGCAACTGAAATCATTATACTTAACATATGAAAGTATCAATTGGTACATATTTCAGGACGCTTATCCGCAATTACTCATTTATAAAATGTCGAAAGAGCAACAAAAGCCTTTATTCTTCCTTTTTAAGTATTTTCACATATCATCATTTATGGAGCGGGAATGGTATGAATTTTATCAAAATAGAGACCTAAACAGATTAATGTATTCCCAAATCGTAAATGAACAAAACATTATTCAACAACCAATTATTAAACATAATCCGTATCGGCAAACGGTATTCAAATCATTGCCTTACAGATTACAAGAATTGTTGCACTTAAACGCAGTTTTATTACCAACGGAACAAGGGAAGGTTTATGGTGAGTTTGTTCCACATTTTACGCATGTGTCAAAACGAATAAAATTTGGTAAGGTTATCGCAGCAATCTTGTTTTACCCTTATTTATATCCGTTGTTTCATAGTTTTGCAAATAATGTTCCTATAACTGGAGAACGCAAAGAATATGAGCAATTTTTAAATATACAGTCACCGTTAACTACGAAACCATTAACTGATATTTATCGCAATACTGAACATGAAATTACCGTACCACAATCAGATTGGTCTAATTATACGAAAATTAAACGAAAATGGTGGAAAGAGCCTAAACTAAAGAGTATTGAACCATTTGCAGATGAATTTTATGAAAAAAGAAATCAAATGACAAAAATCAGTTCAATAAAGAACAAATTAATCCCATCGCGTGTCGAAAAAGAGTAACTAAATAGAAGTTTTGTATCATCATTTCTAGTTTTGTCATGTGTGAAGGATATTTAAAGTAAAGGCTGAATTAATAAATTATGAAAGGAGGATTGCTCATGAATCTGAATACGAAAGAGCATGAACACTCCACGAAAGAAAAATTAATTCAGTCGTTAGGACAACTAGAGATCGCTTTAGATCGATTACAAACACGAATTTATGACCCAACTAAAGAAAAAGCAAATTAAATTTATA
>NZ_AKIF01000061.1 GCF_000269905.1 Alkalibacillus haloalkaliphilus C5 | reverse complement strand
CCGCTGCATTCGTAAACGTCTCAGGATCAGGTTTACCTTTGGACACTTGTGCTGCATCGACAATATAGTCGAACTGATCGATGAGCTTAAGTTCCTTTAAGACGTGCGTCGCATTTTTACTCGCCGAACCTAACCCGACTTTAATCCCTTGCTGACGAATCGTTTTCAGCAAATCTGTAATGCCTGGTAAAATATCATCTTCACTAATCGTGCCTAATAAGTCGACATAGTGATCATTTTTTTCAGTTGCTAATGCTTCTTTACGTTCAAGTGATAAGTCACTCTGTTCCGGATCAAGCGCTAAAATTTTCTCTAGCGACTCCATACGCCCGACACCTTTTAACTCTTCATTAAATTCGCGGTCAATCGTAATTCCTAAAGAATCCGCTAACCTTTTCCACGCTTGATAATGTAATTCAGCTGTATCAGTAATAACACCATCTAAATCAAAAATAAATGCTTTAGGCATGATCATGGTTCATGTTCCTTTCTACTGCTGTTTCGTTAAATCTTTAACACTCTCACGTTCTAACAATTCATAATTTAAGTAAACCTCTGTCTCATCAGCCTCACCATCGACAATTCGGTTCAACAACTGGGCTGCTTGACGACCCATTTCAAAAAAGTCTTGCGCTACAGTCGTAATGCCAGGCGTTGTCATACTTGCAATCATCGAATCATCAAAACCAACAACCGACAAGTCCTCAGGTATAGACAAACCGAGGTCTTGCGCTGCACGCATAACGCCGTAAGCCATAAGGTCACTAAAACAAACGAACGCTGTTGGACGATGCGTTTCTAAAAACATTTTAGCCTTCTCATACGCCTCACCATCATCGAAATCCGCATAAAAAACTGGCCTATCTTCAAACGTTAAACCACTTTCAACTAACGCCTCTTCTACACCACTTAATCGCTCTTCATTGACGTAGGCTTCCTTTGTCCCTGCCATGATTGCGATATCTTTATGACCTTTTTCAACTAAATAGTTCGTCAGCGCTTTAGTCGCTTCTCGATTTTGAATCGTTACACTGCCAACACAAGGTTGAGGATCATCCATTAAGACATCGATTAAGACACACGGCACTTCCGTATCGACCATCTCTTTAAAAAATGGGTCATCTAACCGAATACCTTGCAAAATCGCTCCACCAATATTGCGCTCACGACAAAACTGAACATAACTTTGCTCTTCTTGTTTAAACGAATCGGTAAAATAAATCGAAAAATCTAAATTAAGCTGCTGGCTACCGAAGTAGATCCCTTTAAATAACTCAAAAGAATTGTTATCTTTCTGGTCATTTTCTTCAAAACCAGAGGAAATTAAGCTAATGGCTGAATTTTTCTTTGATGAAAGCATACGAGCAACGCGATTCGGTGAATATTCCAACTCATTTGCTGTTTCTAACACACGCTGTCTAGTTTTCTCCCCAACATCTGGGTAATTGTTAAGCGCTTTAGAAACAACTCCGACTGATACACCGGCTTTTTTTGCTACATCTTTAATCGATACCATTAACTTCACTTCCTCTTTTCAGCTTTGTTTTTGACACTATCAGTCCAATGATTAAACATTAATAACGATAAATAAGCGATCCCAACACCAGAGAAAAACGGCAACAATGCTGTAAATTGAAATATCGCAATATACGATAGTGCACCTGACACGAATAAAATGAACACCGTTAACACTGGGCTACCAACTGTCGTTAAAGCCGCATACTTCATTAAATCTTTCATCGTCATGTCCATGTGCGCTTCCATACAGAAAAAGATGATTTGAAAAGCGAACAACAGAACACCTATAACAATCATGACGACAGCTATTAACTGCGAAACGTCGATTAAAATATATATGTCTATAAACCAAATCATCCATATGACGGTAAACAATACATTTGTCTTTAAAAAGCTTTTATAATGGTTAAATAACGTTCTAAAATAGTGCGATTGTTTATTTTTCTCATCTTGTTCCATCATCCAATGACGCAGTGACATAAACATCGCTCTTGTCGTCGGGAAAAATATAAAAGTGAAAACGACTATGAACAGGATATAATGAATAATCGCTAGTTTTTGATCACTTAAATACCAAGAATAAATCGCAAACCACGTCGGAATGTTAAGGAAAAACCAACTGACATTCGTTAACGTCAACCTGGCAACCCAACGTGATAACATAACAATCCATCCTGATAAACTAAACCCGTTCATAGTCTCACCTCACTTATTATTACTTCACCGCTCCTTCGCCAATTCCTTTTATAATGTGCTTTTGCGCAAACGCATAGAAGATCACGACAGGAATAATCGTTAACACAAGACCAGCCATCGCTTGGTTCCACTGAATCGTAAACTCACCGAAGAAATAGAACGTCGCAAGCGGAATTGTACGCAAGCTTTGGTCGGTTAACACTAATGAAGGAAGTAAATAGTCGTTCCAAATTTGAATAACATTTAAAATAATAACCGTTACTGTAATCGGTTTTAAGATTGGGAAGATTATTTTCCAAAACACGGTAAACTTATTCGCTCCATCAATTTCAGCTGACTCTTCTAATGACACTGGAATTGACTTAATAAATCCATGATATAAGAATACAGCTAAACTCGCGTTAAATCCAACGTGCATGAAAATTAATCCACTACGTGTATTTAACATCGGTAATCCAGTCGTTGACATAATTTGATCCATAAACTGAATTAACGGCATCATAATCGTCTGGAACGGAATTAACATCGTCGCAATAAACGTCATGAAAATAATTCGGCTTAACGTATTATCCCTACGCACAAGCATCCATGCTGTCATTGATGATAAAATAACGAATGATGACAACAGAGATAATCGTAATGACTAATGAGTTAAAAAACGCTAATCCAAAATTCATCCGATCCATCGCACGAATATAATGTTCAAAAGTTAAGGTTTCCGGTAATGCTAAAACATTTTCATAAAGCTCAGAACGGCTCTTAAATGAGTTAACGAGCATAATATAAACCGGAGACAAAAACACTAAAGCTCCTACGACTAACAATATTTCTTTTAAATACTTCTTAAAGAGACGCATTACATTTCAACCTCTCTCTTCTTCGTCATATAAACTTGGACTAAAGTAATGGCTGCAATGACGATAAAGAAGATAATCGCCTTCGCCTGTCCGTAACCATAGTTGTTATATCCAAAGATCTCATTATAAATGTGCATCGCTAATAACTCAGTAGAATTAGCTGGACCTCCTGCTGTTAAAGACAGGTTGACGTCATAGATCTTGAAACTAAACGATAACGTTAAGAATAAACTGATCGTTAATGCTGGCATCAATAATGGCATGACGATATTTTTCAGACGTTGCCAGTAGTTCGCGCCATCAATTTCCGCTGCTTCCATCACTTCACCTGGAATGCTTTGAATACCAGCGATGTAAATAATCATCATATAACCAGCCATTTGCCACGAAAATACGATGACAAGTGCATACATCGCTAAATCACGGTCAGTTAACCAGTTACGAAACACTTCTTCATTACCTGTTAAATCTCCAATCACTCTAAAACCATCAGAGAAAATAAACTGCCAAATATAACCTAAAATTAATCCACCAATTAAGTTCGGCATGAAGAACATCGTACGCGCAAAGTTCGCAGACTTAAACGCAGACGTTACTAGTAAAGCAAAGCCTAAACCTAATACGTTCACTAACACTAAGCTTAAAATCGTAAACTCTAACGTTAGCCAAGCCGAGTTAACAAATCGTCCATCATCGATTAACTCAATATAGTTATCTAACCCAACATACACCATTGGATTAGCTGAAAAACCATCCCATTCAAAGAATGAGTAAAAGATTCCGATAAAGAACGGAATCAACACAACCGTCGCAAAAATGATAAACAACGGTAAAACAAACAGTAAATACCATAACTTATTGCGATGTTTACTCAACTTTCATCCCTCTTTTCTAACCTTAACCATGTCACAACCTGTTGTTAAGAAAGGAAAAAATAACAGGGAACACCGCAAATGGTGACCCTGTTATTTTCTTGTCAAAAGATCTTATTACCTTGTTGCACCTTCCCAAACTTCATCTAAACGCTCGATAAATTCTTCACCAGACATACTATCATCTAAGAAGAACTCTTCTGTTGCTGGTGCTAAATCGTTTGGCACGATATCAGCTGGGTAGTAGTTGTGTGCCCAAGGGATTGTGTCACCACTGTTAGAAGCATCTAATACTTCTTGTGCTAGTGGGTCTAAACCATCTGCATCAATGTGCGTGAACCCTGGTACGTGATTGAACTCATCAACCATATACTCTTGTCCAACATCACTATTGTGTAACCACTCTAAGAAATCAATTGCGGCATCAATTTCTGCTTGATCCTTATTTCCGTTAACGCCCCAGTTACCACCAACACCAACGATTTGTCTGTCATTGCCGTCTAATGGGAATGGCATTAAACCAACTTCGAAGTCTAAGTCATAATCATTTAACATTGAAACAACCCAGTTACCTTGGTGAATCATTGCCGTCTCACCATTTACGAAGTCACCAACTTGACGGTCATAGTTCACATCAAGTGGATTAACCGTGTGCTCACGAATAGCTTCCATAAACTGACCGAACTCTTGGAATTCAGGTGTTTCAGACATTGCTACTTCACCGTCATTTAACTGATCAATGAAGCCCATGTAATCGTCTTGTAGCGAGAACGGATAGTTACTAATGTGACCAATTAAGAAATAAGCTTCTTGAGAAAGCATTAAGCCATTAATACCTTCATCTTCAAAGTCTTGTAACGTTTGAACGAAAGACTCATAATCTGTAATGTCTTCAGGGTCAACTAAATCTTTGTTGTACACTAAACCGAAACCTTCAATACCATATGGTAGACCAACTAAACGGTCTTCGTACTCTAATCCCATTTCAGGTGCGATGTCATCTGCTAAATCCATATCACTTAAATCATATAAATATGAATCTAGCTGATCAGCTACTTGAATGTTTTGTACTGTCATAATAGAAGGACCTTGATTACTGTTTAGACGAACTTGTAATTGTGATAAATAGTCATCACCCGTCGTACCCCAAACATCAACCTCAATACCTGTTTCCTCTTCATACATTTCTGCTAACTCTTCTAGTGGCTCAGAGATTTCTACTTTACTTTGGAAGACTGAGATTTGTTCTACTTCGCCACCTTCATCAGTATCCCCCTCAGTATCTTCTGCATCTCCGTTATCACCACCACAAGCAGCTAAAACGAGTAATGCACTAACAAACATAGCAAAAAATAGCTTATTAAATTTCATTGTAATTCTCCCCCTAAAAATTTAATTATATTGAAAAGCTAAAGGAACAGTGAGAGTGTCTTTTAGCTTCAATACCTGATTTTGAATCGTGATAGGCAATTCAGTCATAGAATCTTTTGAAATCTTACAGTTGTCTTGGTCAATCTCAAATCTTAACTGCTCACCTTGCCAATCAATATTAAACGTCATAGAATTCCACTGTTTTGGTAGAGTCGGGTTAATAGATAAACCACCCGGCGTTAATCTCACACCAGCAAAACCAAATACAGCAATACTCCAAATACCTGCAATTGATGCCGCATGTATACCTTCCTGAGATGACTTCATATTTTGACCGAGGTCAATCTCTGCTGCACGGCGGAACATGTGATAAGCCATGTCCATCTTTTCAAAATCACTCGCCACAATCGCATGCGTTGATAGACTTAAAGACGAATCGTGTAACGTGCGCGGTTCATAATAATTAAAGTTTGCACGCTTTAACGCCGCATCGAATTCTATTTCATCTTTCAAGAACGTTTGCTCAAGTAAATAGAGTAAAACGAGCACATCTGCTTGCTTCGTCACTTGAAGCTTATTGATTTGTGGCTGATTGTAATCTTTATAAATCGTTCTTGGCTGTTCTTGCTTCTTATATTTGTCTAGATCAATTTCAGGAAGCGATAAATACGTATCATCTTGCTGAATAACTTGATCCTCTTCCCGTGGAGCTGGTAAGAAAATCTTCTCAGCTTTTTCTTTCCAGTTTTCATAGTTTTGTTGTAAGGCTAGCTTTTCATCAAGTGTTGCGAAAACGTTTTCGTTTTGTGCAATTAAAAACTCATAATACTTAATAGCTAGCTTCAAATTAAAATAACTCATGTAATTCGTATAAGCATTGTTATTCACATGCTCTTTATACTCATCCGGTCCGATTACATTATGAATCTCATATCTAGCCTCAGCTTCATTCCACTCATAACGACTCGCCCAGAAGTTAGCACTATCAAATACCATTTCGTAACCATAATCATTTAGAAATGCTTCATCATTCGTCACGTTGTAATACTGATTAACTGCAAAGGCAATATCAGCCGTAATGTGCTGTTCGATTAAGCCTGTCCAAATTTTACTTCTTTCACCAGTTATGATATCAATATCACCATAAAGTGGTGTCACTTCCCCATCATCCGGGAACGCCATCTCCCACGGATACATCGCACCTTCATAACCATTCTCTTCCGCCTTCGCTCGCGCACTTTCCAACCCGTAATAACGATAGGTTAATAGAGAGCGCGCCACTTCTGGATTTGAGTATGTGAAAAATGGTAGAACGAAAATTTCTGTATCCCAGAACGAGTGACCTTTATATCCTTCACCAGATAACCCTTTCGCACCGATTCCCATTCGCGAATCATGATCAGGCGTCATAATCGTCATATGATAGATTGAGAATCGAACAGCTAACTGATCGAAGTGATCTTGACTATTAATTTCAATATTGTAGCGGTTCCATATTTGATCGAACCAAGCTTGACGATGTTCATCTCTTAGCTCGTCATAATTTTTTTGCGTAACTTTTTCTAATGTATCATGTGCTTGTTGCTTAACCGTTTCTTGATCAGCACCATTCGGTAGAAATTCACGGTCACGACTCGTATAAACAGTCGTTAACTTTTCAAGTGTCACCTTCTCATCTGGAGCCAAATCAAACTGATAACCAACACCGACTTTACGCCTGTCCATAAGCTTATCGACTTTAGCTTCTTTCGATAATCGATGCTGACTGACTAACGCAATATCAACATTTGACTGACGCGTCGTCTGCACATATTCAAGAAGGTCATCTCCGTAAATTCTCGGCACACCATTTAAAAAGTGCTGTGCACCTGTGTTCGTCGTTTGACCATTAATCGCACTTACTAATTGAACTGATGCACTTTCATTCAGTGCCTCCACTTCGACTTTCATGCCAATTAAGTGACGCTCAGCAAGTGATACGAAACGACGACATTGGAATTGAAATGTTTTACCTTTTGGCGACGTCCACTTAAACGAACGGGTTAGCTCAGCTGTTTTCAAATTCAACAGTCTAACGTATTCATCCGTTTCGCCAATCTCTAAATGGAAACGCTCACCATCGATATAAAAATCTATTTGCGTAACATCTGCTAAATTAGGAAGCTCTGTTACTTCAGTCGGATCAGCTTGATTAAACGTTCCATTAACGAACAAGTTCCGTTTTTCACCGAAATACGACTCTTCCATCGCCGAACGAAGCCCCATATAACCATTACCTAACGCCATAACAGCTTCGAACTTTCGCAAATGATTCGGCGAAAAGCCACTTTCAGCTACAACCCAATCTTTAAACTCCCCTTGACCAACATCATATCGGATCATATAAAACTCCCTTTATAATTCGTGTAACCGCTTACTTAATGAGCGAAAAAATATAGATTGCTAGAATTTACGAAAACGTTTTAGTAACATTCAAAAAATTTTTTAAGCACCCAGTTCGTGCTCGTAAAACAAAGTATAAGAGCATTCTATTAAAAAGTCAACAGAAAATGAAAGCGATTTCTAGACAAATTTTGGGGTGGTTCAGTGCTGATATTTTTCGTGGGTGCTGACAAATTGGGTCGAGCGCCGATAAATTATTGTGAGCGCTGATAAACTTGGCGCGTGCGCCGATAAATTTTCTTGAGCGCTGATAAACTGGGTGCGAACGCTGATAAATTTTCTTGAGCGCTGATAAACTGGGGACGAGCGCCGATAAATCATTATCGTGATCTCCTGATTTTCTCACGAGTGCCAAATTAGTGACTACGAACGCCAGAATATCACGGCGAACGCTAAATTAACTCTCCTGAGCGCCAAAAAAATCGCCGAACTTATCAATTCGGCGATCAGCTTAAATAACTTACTGTGACAACACACTAAAAAACAACTCAACAAATCGTTTGCGGTCTACATCATGTAGCACGTGTACATTTGGTGGTTTGTTCATCGTCCGTAAATGGTCGACGACGGTCGCACCAGCTGTTGCATAACCTGCTGTTTCAACTGTGACGTACAAGTCTTCTCCTTCAAATAACGTTGGGTCAATGACATAAGCGATGGCACTTAAGTCGTGCAAGCGCAATACATCAGCGTGATGTGGCTCCAAAAATGGTGAAGAATCTTGTGCATCCATATAATGTTGCAACATTTCATAAAGTGTTTTCGCCAGTTCGTTTCCTGTTGCTTTTAACAAATCTAAATCTTTTTGGGTTAAATAAGCTTTGTGCGTCACGTCAAGGCCACTCATAACAATAGGGATCCCACTTTGCATAACGACTTCAGCCGCTTCTGGGTCAACGTACATATTAAACTCGGCTTTTGGCGTTACGTTACCTCCGCGAGCGGCACCACCCATAAACGAGATTTGCTTAATTTTTGGCTTCACTTCCGGGTGCGCTAATAAAAGCGCGCCAACGTTCGTAAGTGGGCCTGTTGCAACGATTGTGACCGGCTCATCCGACTCTTTCAAAACAGAAACCATTGCCTCAATGGCTGGACGAGCACTTTCTTCTAACGTCGCCTCAGGTAACTCGACACCACCAATACCAGACTCACCGTGAATATGGTCGGCAATGACTAAGTCGCGTAAAAATGGTTTCTCAGAGCCGCGCGCAATTTCAACGTCTTCTCCTATGTAACTCACAAACCGAAGCGCGTTATCAATCACTTTATCTTGCGTTTGATTACCTGCGCTCGTCGTAATTAACTTCACATCTATCTTCTCATGCCTTAGCGCTAACAAAAGCATCATGACATCATCAATACCAGGATCACTATCAATAATGACTGGTGTCTTTTCCATACCACTCACCTCTTCTTATGTTCGAAGTGGATTAAACGGCGTTAAATCCATCCCCACTTCCTCGTCTACAGCTAGCTTAGCCGTCATTTTACCGACAAAAGGTCCAATGGTCAATCCAGACGGACCTAAACCTGTTGCAACAATTAAATTACTGTAACTCGAAATTTTACCGAGTAACGGCTTTTGATCAGGTCCCATTGGTCGAAATCCAATGCGAACATCATCCAATGTCGCATCCGCTAACCCAGGTGCAACGGCAAGCCCTTCGTTTAGCACCTCTTGCACTCCACCAGCAGTTAGTCTGTAGTCAAAACCACTACCTACCTCGCGTGTCGCCCCAAACACGACACGCCCATCATCAAATGCCAACATGTAATGACTCGACTGTGGTAAAACGACAGGCCAATTTTTCGTATTTTCACCTTCAACACGTAAATGCGCAATTTGACCACGTTGCGGCTCTAACGCAATCGACACGCCGACCTGCTCAAGCAACTTTTTCGACCACGCACCTGCTGAAACAATGACCCGATCAGCATCTAACACACCATCTCGCGTACGTACGAAAACTTCATCACCACGGCTCTCTAGCTTCACTTCCTCTTCAAGTAACTGACCACCACGTTTCACAAACGCACGGACTAACGCTTGAGTTAGCAAATGACCATCAACACGTGCACCACCAGAGACATAGACAGCCGAGCAATCATCTTGTAACGGTGGAAACATTTTTCGCGCTTCGCTGTTCGTCAACTTTTCCACATCACCAACAAAATCCGTCTCCTCACGCTTCCGCACCGCTTCTTCATAAAGTGTGCCAAGCTGCGATTCCGTATTCGCTAAAGCCAACGCACCACACTTATAATACCCTGTTTCACCTGCTTCATCCTCACGCAAATCATCAATTAATGACGGATAATCAACCGCACTAGCTTTAGCTAACTCATACAAATCTGGGTCCTTTCTCGCACCGACCCAAGGACAAACAATACCAGCTCCAGCTTTTGTTGCCTTTCCTTGAAAATCCGCATCAACTAACACGACATCCTCACCTTGCTGAACGAGACGATACGCCGTTGCAGCTCCTAAAATTCCCGCACCAATGATGATATGCTTCACAAAAAGTCCCCCTCTTTCATTTTATGTAACAGCTTTACTTATTAGGAAAAAATTTATATCTAATGCTCAACAACTTTCCCGCGACGCCTTTTTAATAAATACTCAATAGCGCCAGTTCCTAAGAAAATTCCTACGATAATAAGAACAAACCCAATAATATGCTCAAGCAGGATCGCTTCATTTAAAAAGACAGCCGAACCGATAATCGCAAACAACGTATTTAAATTAATAAAAATCGCCGATTCAGCCGGACCAACCTTTTTAATGACATAATTGTACGTCATATGACCGAAAGCTGTCGCCATAATCGCACTAAATAAAAAGACAGCACCAATATGCCAGTCAAATACGCGCGCCATCTCACCCACATCGGCGCCTAGCGCTTGGCTCAAACCGAAAATAACAATCGAACCAAACACCATGATGTACCCTGTAATTAAGCGCGGGTCAAACGTCGCTCTCAACTTACTAATTAACACAAAACTAAACCCTTGCACCGCAACACCTAGGAACACAAACACATCACCCATCGACATCGCACCTAGTCCACCACTACCTGAAAGCGTCGTCGTGGCCACACCAGCAAAACCAAATATAAATCCGACCGTCCTTAACAGATTCACTTTTTGCCTTAAGAAAATAACCGCCATCAACACGGTCATAAGCGGCATTAAACCAAGAATGAGCGATCCGTTAACACCCGTTGTCCCTTCTAAACCAACCGCAATAAACGAATGGTGCAATACGACATTAAACGTTCCTATATATAACATAACGAGCCACTCTGACTTATGTGGCAATCTGAAAATACCCATAAAATAACAAATGACCAACACCGCGACCCCTGCCGTGAACACACGGAATGAAGTCAGCAACACGGGATCAATCGTATCAACCAGCACTTTAAGCGCTGGCAAATTCACCCCCCACATAAGCATGACTAGTAATAACAAAATGTAGATCTTAACCAAACTTTTCACCTGTTTCTAATCTATGATTCTTCCACTTTACAAAATTTCGTGACTAGAAGCAATAAGCACGACTTCCTATCTCAACATTCCGGCGTTCGCCGAATTATGGTGGCGTTTGTGCCGGAATATTTTAATTTTCGCAGGAAAAATGAGAATTTCGCAGGAAAATAAAAATTTCGTTGATAATCCATATAATGGAATGAAGAAAGCACCGCGATCTATAATCGTAAACACGCTGGAATCCAGCGTTCGCCCAATTCTCACGCCACTTCGCTTAATTATTGAGAATTTCGCTTAATTAATTACGTTTTCGCCTAATTATTTAAAATTTCGCCTAAAAAATGAGAATTTCGCCCAATTATTGCGAATTTCGCTTAATTAAAAGACTCAAACCTTACAAATCCTTCCATCAGGAACTTAAAAATCGCCGAAATTCCTCATTTCGGCGATTACTAAGTGACATTCTACTTTTAAGAAGACTTCTGGAAGATATAAGCTCCCTCTTGAATTTCTTTAAAAGAAACAGAATCTCCAATGTTAATAGCTTCATCCATATACCCCGTCACTCTTAAACGTTCAGTTAGTTGAACTAGTACGACTTGGTATGGAGCTTTTTCAGCAAACTTTGGAGGGGCGATATGAATAGTAGTGAAGCTATAAACCTGACCATTTCCTTCGATCTCCAACCTAGAGAAACTAGAGTTTCTACATTTAGGGCAATAATACTTCTCAGATAATGTTTCATATCCACATTCGTTACAACGAAACGCATCCATAACTTACACCCTCTCTAAAATATGAACTGTTGAGTATGAGCCTGTGCCACCTAGATTTTGCGCCAACCCAATACGTGCCCCATCAACTTGATTTGGAGCCGTTCCTCTCAACTGATGAACAATTTGATACAGTTGAGAAATGCCTGTAGCACCAATAGGGTGGCCTTTAGATAGAAGTCCTCCACTTGTATTAATCGGCTTTTCACCATTTGGCAATGTTTTTCCTTGTTCTACTGCTAGGTAACCTTCCCCTCGGTTAAAAAAGCCTAATTCTTCTGATGAAATTATTTCAGTCATTGAAAAACAATCGTGAATTTCCACTACATCAATATCCTCTGGTCCTAATCCAGCCTTTTCATATGCTAGTCTACCAGATTCGCCAACAGCTGGAATTGATAATAGGTTTTCAGCATTTTGCATTTCTGTCGGGCCTGATGCTTGAGCACTACTTCTTACTGCTATATTTCCTTTTTTCTTTGATAATACAATAGCCGAGGCTCCATCTGTTGTTGGAGAACAATCAAATAACCCTAATGGCTCAGTAATCATACGAGCTGACATAATCTCTTCAATTGACGTTTCAGTCTTAAACTGTGATAGCGGATTATTAATGGCATTATTTCGATTTTTCAGAGCGACTTGAGCTAAATGTTCCTTAGTTGCACCAGTCTCATGGAAATATCGGTTAGCTAATACACCAAAAAAACCAGGGAAAGTTAACCCAGCATGCTTTTCATTAGAATCATTATCCATCGCTGCGTTGATCGCCTCAGTTATTTCCACTGTAGATGCATGTTTCATTTTTTCCACACCAGCAACAAGGACGGTTTCATATTCTCCACTCATAATGCCTAATAAAGCTTGACGAAAAGCAATGCCCCCAGATGCACAAGCACCTTCAATTTTGGCTGTCGGTACATAACCTAAACCTAAGTCATTAGCAATAATTGCACCTAGTATTTCTTGGTTATAAATAGAACCTCCCATGAAGTTACCTACAAATACCGCATCAACATCTGGTTTGCCTGCATCTTCAAGGGCTTCAATTGATGCATTTAGTAATAAGTCTTTCAATGTTTTATCTTCTAATTTCCCGAACTGTGTCATACCGACACCGTGAATATATGTTTGCATCATTGAACCCCCTCTAAATGCTGCTTACGAAGTTCACGTTTAAGAATTTTACCGTAAGAGCTTTTAGGCAACTGATCTACGAAATGGATTTGTTTCGGTTTTTTCAAGCTAGCTAAATACTCTTTACAAAGCGCAATTAAATCTTCTTCAACAACTTCAGTCGTGCCATTTGGAACAACATAAGCTACAACTGATTCACCCCATTTATCATCAGGTATACCAATTACACAAGTTTCTTTGACACCCTTATGCTTGTTTAATACCTCTTCAACTTCTCGAGGGTAAATATTTAATCCACCTGAAATAATAACATCTTTTATACGATCAACGATGTGTAAATAACCTTGATCATCAACCCATCCTAGATCTCCAGTATGCAACCAGCCATTTTGTAATGTTTTGTTTGTCGCCTCTTCATTATTCCAATAACCTTTCATAACAAGAGAACCTTTACAAACAATTTCTCCTACTTCACCATTTTTAACTTCAAGACCATCAGAATTAATGATTTTCATATCAACAAATGGCCCTGTATAGCCACAAGACTCTAAACGACTACTTAGCTGATCTCTTGGCATAACTGTAATACACATCGGTGCTTCAACTTGACCATAAGTCTCAACAAACTTAGTTCCTAGTTTAGATAGAGCAAGTTGTAATTTGCTCGCAGCGATCGGTGAACCTGCCATGTTAATAGACTTAATAGACTTTAATTTTTCAGGGTCAAAGTTGGATTCTGAATCATTAAGTTAACCATTGTCGGCACCATAAAAATAACAGAGACCTGATCTTTTTCAATGTCATCAATAAACTCTTCAGGGTCAAAATTGTTATACACGACTTGTGTATTGCCATGTAACCATGCAACATGAGATAAAAAGTTACTACCATGAGTTAACGGCGCAACATGACCAATCACATCTCTGTTCGTAACCTCACAAACTTCAGACAATGATAAAGCACCTGTTAACATATTTCGATGGGATAGCATGACACCTTTTGGGTTACCAGTCGTGCCAGAAGTATACATAATGGCAAACAGATCATCTTCATGCACATCTTCCTCTAGTACATCACCATAATAACGATCAACCACAGTATCGTAATCATTCCCAATCAAAAGACAATCAAAGTCTAAGTTTATTGAATTGATCAAGTCTTCCTCTCCGATCACAATTCCTAATTGCGCATCGTCAATCATATATTCATGCTCTCTTGGGTGTAACTTGTAGTTTAAGGGGACTTTAATATAGCCACCAAATGCAGCTGCTAAATCTAGCTCAACGTGCTCATGACGGTTAGACATTAATACTGCAAAACGGTCGCCCTTTTTCAAACCTTGATCTGCTAAATAACTCGCAATAGCCATAGAGCGATAATAAAGTTCCTGATACGTAATCGATACATCCTCAAACTTTACTGCAGTTCTATTAGGATAGGCTTTCATCACTTTCTTAGCTTGTAATCCTAATGTTTCCATTGATTAAACCTCCCCTTTTGATGAAAATCTAAATACAGGTAGACCCCAATAATCATCTATTTGCCTTTGCATATGGACACCATTTACTGGATTTAATGTATACTCCATCGTTACAGCTGTAGGATTTTCTCCCTTCAAGAAGTGTCCACCTGTAATATTTCCATCCGGATCAACAATGAGACCATGGAAGTGAACATCCAACTCTCCATTTTGATCTAATCCAATAAAACCAGTGCCTGATAAAATTTCAACTGGTTTCTCAATATTTATTTGATCTGTATAGCCAATACTTCCATCTTCATTTTGACTAATCTGCAACATTCCAACACGTTTTAATGACCCAATACATTGAAACGAAGCTGTCTGAATACCGTACTCCTTACAGACTTCGATCATTCCTTCAAATAAATCAACATCCTTTGTCAGACGCCCCATAATGGTTTGTTCACTTTTTCCTTGAACACTTTCTATTGATTGGTATTTAGCCAATATCAACACCTCCATCAACCCTTAAAGTTTGAGCAGTTGTATATCCTGACTTTGGATTAGAAAAATAGGCAACAGCCTCCGCAATGTCTTCTGTTTGCCCCATTCGTTTAATAACTTGTTGGTCAAAATTGTAGCTAACCCTGATGTAATACCAGTTTCTGTTGCGCCCGGAGCAACAGAATTACAAGTAATATCATACTCGCCTAATTCTTTTGCTACCCATTTCGTTAAGGCTATTAAAGCTCCTTTTGAAGCGGCATAGGCTGGTCCTGATCTACCTTTTTTTGAACCTTGGTGACTCGATACAACTCCACCATTAATACCTGAGACTGCCAAG
>NZ_AKIF01000060.1 GCF_000269905.1 Alkalibacillus haloalkaliphilus C5 | reverse complement strand
GGATATGATGAAAGTCTTATACAACCAAACGAAATAAATCCTATTGACCAACCATTTTTACCACTAGACACTTCTTTAAATACTCATAAAGCAAAGAATATACTTAAGACAAAGTTTCGTAATGTTTAATGTTCTTGTTTCCGAGATTTTCACCTTTATGACTGGTAACCAATGAGTTTGTTCGTTGACACCAATTACATATGAGCACAAGTTGGGTTTTATGATATTCAATTAGGAGAGATGTAAATGGGGATTGAAAAAGAGTATCTGAGAATTGTAATTGAAAGGTTTAATAGTGTAAAAGGTCTTGGAGATCAAACAATAAATCAATTATCAGAGGATGAAATACATTGGACTTATAATAATGAGTCCAACAGTGTTGCAACAATAGTAAAGCATTTAAGTGGGAATATGGTTTCTAGATGGACTGACTTTTTAACTTCTGATGGTGAAAAGGAATATAGAAATCGTGATGAAGAATTTATAAATGACATAACTGCGAAATCAGAGTTAGTTATTGAATGGGAAAAGGGATGGAAAGTTTTAATCGATACACTAACTGATTTAAATGAACAAGATCTATTAAAAAGTATCTACATTCGTGGTGAAGAGCATTTAGTGTTAGAGGCTATCGAAAGGCAAATGGCACATTACGCATATCATGTCGGGCAAATTGTATATATTGGCAAACAATTAAAAGGGGATAACTGGAAGAGTCTTAGTATCCCGAAAGGCAAATCTGAAGAATATTTAAAGGAAATGCTTGATAAACATAAAGATAAATAGCTAAAGGTAGTTTAACTAAATAGTCAGAAGTTTAGTAAGGAGATTTTTAGGCAGGCAAGTGGAGTGATCACTAAATGTGAAGGGAAAGAGGAAATGGTATATTTACAAAAGGTACAGGAAAAGGAAGAAAATGTACTGCGTAATATTATACAATTTTACATATATGAATTTAGCAGATACATTCCAGAAATTAGATTGGAACATGATGGGGCATACAAGCCATTTAGCTTGGAAAAGTATTGGGATCGTGATAACTTCCATGCGTATTTCATTAAGGTAGATGATGAGTTGATTGGATTTGCACTTGTGGAAAGTGCAACAGCATCAAACCCAAACACAATTAAAGAGTTTTTTATTATGGTAAAACATAGGAGTAATGGCTACGGCAAGAAAATTGCTAAAGAATTATTTACAATGTTTCCTGGTGATTGGAAGATTACTCAAATAAAAAATAATGAGTCTGCTCATGCTTTTTGGCAGGGGCTGATTAAAGAAATTACTAATGATAGATTCACAGAACGTTTTGAAGATGGGAAGTACATTCAAGAGTTTAATACAGCAACAATAATAGGATAAGAAACCTACAATAAGGGTAGTAGAACTTTAACAGGGACGATCAACAAAGTTGGTCGTTTTTTTATATGCAGAAGCGCCGAAGAAACATATATTTTTAGTATTTGATCTTTGTTGTTTAGTATACCTTTAAAGTGTATACGTAACTCTTCCTTTGAATATGAACTTTTTCAAGAGATGGAGTTTTGTAATCCTTAAGATATAACTCAGCTCTTATTGAACTGGATTATTTTTGCAAATAAAAAGCTCTAACAAATTTACTTTCAAGAAAAGTCAGACAAATTCTGTTGACATTTGGATTTACAAATTGTATGATATTTACAAACAACCAATTTGGATTTACAAATTGATTTATAAATCCAAATCAACCAACGAAAGGTGATAATTATGGACCAGAGAAATAGGAACAATCGTGATGTTATGGAAGTTAATTGGGAACAACAAAAAGTGTTATCTAATCCTTTGCGCTCAAGAGTGGTAGCTTTGCTTTACGAACAATCTATGACACCTAAACAAGTCGCTGATTTAGTGGGGAAAAACCCCGGGACTGTTTATTATCATATCCAACAGCTCTTAAAGCACGATATTTTAGAAGTTGAAAATGTTAATACGGAAAAAGGAATTGTTGAAAAATATTACAGAGCTAAGGCGAACAAGTTTAAAAATCCTGAGGAAGTATCGCCACCAGGGCACGTTGATGGTGGAACGGCAAATATTTATTTGTCAAAAAATCTATTGGCTCAGTTAAGTAAAGAGTTAGAGGACCTTTTCTATAAATATGGCCATTTATCTTATAAAGAAAAAGATAATGAGGAACAATTGCCATACTCTATAGAATTTCTTATAAAAGAATCTAATGAGGAGGAGTAATTGTGGAAAAAACAAGGCCATTTATGTTTGAAAGAAACTTCTTAATATTAATGTCAGGTGTTTTTATCAATGGATTAGGTAGTGGTATTTACTTAGTTGCGGGGATGTTGCTCGTTTTAAACCTGAGTGGAAGTGTTCTCTATTCTGGGTTTGCACTATTTGCAATATCCTTAGCGAGTACGCTGTCGTTTTTAATCGCTCCATTAGCAAACTATGCTAAATATAAAAATGGTTTGGTTTATAGCAATCTTATAAAAGCGATCATTTTATTCACAATACCGTTATTAAACTACACGATTGGATTAAATATTTGGTATGTCATTATTTTGCTATTTATTACCGCTTTATTTACACAGTATACGTATCCTATTGAATCAACCATACTACCAATAATTGTTGGTAAGGATAATGTGGTTGAAGCGAACTCCTATTTACAAACAATACGCGAATCTATGGACATTGCTTTTATTGCTGGAGCAGGTATTATCATTACACTTATTGGTACGATTCCGGCTATATCAATTACTGCTGTTTGTCTGGTATTAGTAACCATTTTGTATGCATTTTTCAATTTCCAACAACCAGATATTTCTAGGGGGAAATCTCAGTCTATTGGATCTGCCGTTAATTTTTATTTCGTAGATCTTAAAGAAGGTTTAAATTATATTAGAAATTCGTTAGTTCCAAAAATGCTTTTCTCTTTAGTTTTTATTAATATTTCTATGGTAATCATGACAACAAATTTACCTGCATTTTCCCTTTTAAAGGGTAATGGTATAGAAGCTGTGTATGGCTTTTACTTAGCTTCCATGTCACTAGGAATATTGATAGGTACTATTGTCTCTCCCAAACTTAAACATTTTAACTTTGGAAAACTAATTATCATAACATTTTTTGGTACAGGTATCATGTGGATAGGTACTTCAATTTTACCATTAGTTGCATCTATGATTTTATTCTGTACAGGTGCAATATCTATTGGGATTATAAACATTCTTGTCTTTTCATCTATACAGAAACAGGTAGAGACAGCGTATATAGGAAGAGTAATTACTTTGATAACTAGTGCAGCAGCTTTAGGAATGCCCTTAGGCTCTCTAATTGGTGGTGTTTTAGGCGAAACCTTTGCACCAGAAATTCCTGTTATGATCTGTGGTATTTCAATGATTATCTTCAGCACTTATTGGTTTAGTAGTTCTGTTTTACGTAAGCTACCTGATATTGATAGCGTGAAACTGTTTAGTAATCGTAAGGCGATTTAGTTGGATTTATGTTGTTCTTTCAATAACGTTTGAATAAGATTAACTGGAAGATCACTATTTTGGTGGTCTTTTATTTTTTATATTATTCATTGGAATATTATGTTAAAGTTAACTTGGTATATATTTAATGAAACGCAAACATGTAATCTATGCCAATCAACTAAATGATAGTTACACGATAAGGTATAAGAGTTCAATGTACTTTTTAAGGGGGAGAATTCATGTCTACTTTTAATGATGATGTATATTGGAAATTATCTAATAAAAGAAAGTTTATAAGGAATGCTTTAACAACTCCTTTGCTTGGCCCAGTGATCATGTTTTTCCTCATAGTTGAGCCATTCCCCCAACCATTTAATATTGTAATATCCATTTTAATAATTGTTTTAGGGTCTTACTTTCTATTTAGCACCTATAG
The DNA here is from genome assembly GCF_000269905.1 of Alkalibacillus haloalkaliphilus C5. Classification (GTDB taxonomy): domain Bacteria; phylum Bacillota; class Bacilli; order Bacillales; family Alkalibacillaceae; genus Alkalibacillus; species Alkalibacillus haloalkaliphilus_A. The sequence continues at coordinate 11,936 of NZ_AKIF01000060.1, read as the reverse complement.
GAAATGGGTTAAAGATGAAGAAGAGTAATTCCATTATGTATAGGGGGATAGGTTAGGAAGAATAAGGATTTAGTAGATCTATTAAATAGAGATGAAAGAAGGAAATATAAATGACTTTAAGGTTTAAACTATTAAACGGTGAACTAAAAGAATTAATAGAATTATATACTCAGAATACATGGAACTTTCACTCTGACCCATCCCCGACCGTAGAAGATATTACAGAACGCTTTAAATCGGGTTGGTTTTCCGATGATCGAGAAACATATTGGGTTGAGAAACATGGAGAGAAGGTAGGTTTAGTCATTATTGGTGATTACTCCGATACGATTCCGTTATTGTATGATGTAAGGTTAGCCAACAAAGCACGAGGAAAAGGGTATGGTGAACAATGTGTCAGTTGGATCCTTAATCATATTTTCTCAAGTTCTAAGAGTAAAATTCGAATTGAATCCTATACAAGGTGTGATAACTATGCCATGCGGAAAGTGCTTTACAACTGTAACTTTCAAAAGGAAGGCTACTTAAGGAGGTCATGGGAAAATGATAATCGTACGATAGATGATACAGTGGTTTATGGCATTATAAGAGAAGATTGGGAGAATGGCGAGAGGACACCTATTAATCTAAACAATCAGCCCTTTTAAAGGGGTACAGCTTTTATAGTAATAAAATACATTGGCTTATAAAGTGAAAAAGGGGATCTTTCATGTGGACTAAAAGATTAATTGAAACGAACAGAGGCGCTTTTGAGATATTTGAAAAGGGAGAGGGAGAGCCGCTTGCTGTCACTCACCATTATAGTGCATTTAATGAAAAAGGTAATACATTTGCCAATCCATTTACTGAATATTACCGGGTGTACTTAATTAATTTAAAAGGTGCTGGTAACTCAGTTAAGGCTGAACATGATGATGAATATTGTATGGATGAATCGATTTATGATTTAGATGCAATTAGAGAAGCTCTTGGGTATGACAAATGGGCTTTTGCAGGTCATTCGGCAGGTGGGATGCTTGCTTTGAAGTATGCCATTTTAAGACCAGAGTCTTTAATTAAAATTGTTGCGGGTGGAGCAGCTGCAAGTTATGAATACGGATCAGATCCAAACAGTATTTATTGCAAGTATAACCCTAATTTTACCCGAATCGTCGAAATCATGGATCAATTAAATGATCCAACAACGCCTGTGGAAATTCGAAGAAAACTAGGCTATGAGTGGGCGCTAATGTCTTATTACTCAGAGGATAAGCTGAAAGAGTCGCTAAAAAAGCCTAATAGTGGTAAGGCTGTTGGCGAGCGACTCGATTATTTTAGGAAGGTAGAATATCCTCAATATGACATAAGAAAAGAGCTAAAAAACGTTACAACACCTAGCTTTATTTATTCTGGAAAATACGATGCGCAATGCCCAATGAAATTCGGAGTCGAGATTGCAGAGTTAATTCCTAATGCTTCATTGACGATTTTTGATCGAAGTAATCACAATCCTTTTTCAGAAGAGGAAAGTGAGTTTTTAAATTTTGTAAGGCGTACACTATAAAACGGATCGAGAGAGTGGTTGGTTAATATGAAAAAATGGGAAACCTTGAAATCAGAGTATGTGTACAAGACACCTTTTGGAAATTTAAGAAAAGATAAATGCCTTTTGCCGAATAACAATGTAATAGACAGCTATTATGTGAATGAATATTCAGATTGGGTCAATGCAGTTGTTTTAACTAAAGAGCGTGATATTGTACTTGTTGAGCAGTATCGATATGCTGGTGATGACTTTTTCTTAGAGATTCCTGCGGGGAAAAAGGAACAAGGGGAAACGAATGAACAAGGAATCTTAAGAGAAATAGAGGAGGAGACGGGTTTTACGACAGAAACACTTCCTATCAAATTAGGCGAGTTTATGGTTAACCCTGCAACTCAAACGAATAAAGTCATCACTTACCTTATAACTGATGCTGTTAAAACATTTGATCAGAATTTAGATGAAAATGAAGATATAACCGTGCACGTATTTGATTTTGATGAAATGGAAGATTTAATTAGAAGTCAGCGTATTAAAACGCAACTTTTTACTGCTAACGCTTATTTTATGGCAAAGAATTATTTGGAGAACGAAAACTATGAATTTAAGTAAACCGATAGCGAATGGTTATACAGCTAATATATATTTAAAAAGAAATTAATTGCTTTTGTGAATTTTTGTACTTAAGCCAACTGATGCATTTTTGAAAGAAATGAAAGCATATTAAAGGAGGCAGTTTGTTTGATTCATCTAATATTTGGTGCTGCTGCAACAGCCAGTTTAAAACATGCTCTACGTAGGAAAAATCATCAAGTTATTGGATTTCCTATTGATTTTTCTATTGGACCAATTACAAACATTCATAAAGAAAATGGAATTCATGATTATTTTTCTTGGTTGAACTCTTCATTCCGCACGATGCGGAGATACTTGAAAGCTGACCAAATTACTTTTCACCATTCGTTACAAAAGTTGTTAGAAATAGAGGATGGTGAGCAAATAACGATTTGGACTTGTGAAAATACACCAGAGCAAATTGGACTTAGAATCAGCTGCTACTTGTTAATAGGTAAGGAAGTTGATTTAAGTTATGTAAATACATTTCATGCCATCAATGATTACACTAAGCACATGGATGTCAAAATTGATATTCGTCAAACTGCGGATTGTAATGCTGAGCAACTCGCTCATTTTTATGAGCATTCGACTTATCCAATTCCAGAAAAGATGAAAAATGATTATGTACGAGATGGAGAAAGGTTGCTAAATAGTAAAAGTATTGTTCGTACTTGGCAGAATGGAGAAATAGTTGAGGACGTAGAAACAAGAGACGATGCGTTTATATTGGATTGTGCCGATAGGATACATAATGAAAGGGGAAATCAAGAATTTATAAATGCAACAAGAGTTATTGGTGAAGTACTAGGTCATTCAGAGCAATTATTGTCTGATACTTGGATCGAATATCGAGTACGGTCTCTCATTCATTCTAATCAATTAGCATATGAAGGAAATCTTCGAGCAATGCGTAAATATAAAATAAAAGTTTTGCATTAATTTACTTTAAGATCTGAAAAGACCTTTGTGTAAGGATAGTCACTTGTTGTGCTAACGGGTACGTTAATTGTAGAAGACAATAAAACCAAACGGAACTTCTAGTTTTATGGGAGTTTCGTTTCTTTCTCTAAATATCAACATTGAACTTTAACAGAGCCAAAGAAATGAGTGTTAGTTATATTTTGCTACCCTAATTTTTCCATTGCAATGTATAGTGAGAGTTAAAGAGAGGATTAGATTTCTTTTTGGAATTACCGAAATAAAAAAAAGCATCGAATTGCCATATAATTCGATGCTTTTTTCCTAATGATGTTTATGTCCCATAGCTTCTTCTTTAGTTCTATGAACAGTGCCACGTGGGTGTTCTGGTGGTGCGTAAATAGAGTAAAGCTTAAGAGGTCTACGCCCAGTGTTAATTAAATTATGCCATTTTCCAGCAGGGATGAAGATCGCATCATTGTCTGATACTTGACGTTGGAAGTCTAGACGATCGCGATGGTCTCCCATTTGGACTAAGCCATGACCTCCTTCAACACGGATGAACTGATCGTGATCATGGTGGATCTCTAAGCCGATATCATCTCCAGGTTCAATACTCATAAGTGTTAACTGCAAATATTCACCCGTCCATAGTGAGGTGCGGTAGTTGTCGTTCATCATAGTTGCTCTTTCAATGTTGACAACATATGGATTGGGGCCTTTGTCTTGCGAATGATGGTGGCCAGGGTGGTGCTGGTGCCATGTCGGGCCATAAGTATCCCATCCGTTGTTTTGGTCCCAGTTATTATTGTTATTATAGTAGTTATTGTTATGGTTCCAGTTATTATTATTGTTATCGTAGTAGCCATTATTGTTCCAGTTATTGTTATTCCAGTCATTGTTCCAGTGAACATTAATCCAATGTTGGTCCCATTCATGATGTTGGTCCCACTCTTGTTGTTGATCCCATCCTTTTTTTACGTGATTCCAACGTTGATGCATGTCGTAAGGGTTGTAATACATAATTAATCTCCTTTCCAATTATCACTCCTTTTTAACGTATGCAGTTGTCTTAGGCTTAGGGATTGTTTGTTGGAAGAATAGGCCGTTGCCTTTCATGAAAAAGTGCTGTAAAGTTTAAACAAAAAAGGGGGGGGACTTTTGAAACGGAAAAATTAATGGTTAACCGTAAGCTTGGTAGTGTTTGGGGGCATCTTTTGGTTATCACGATCAAATGTTGAGGGAAGATATACATAGTACAGCAGAGATCGGATCTTGGACAAGTGATGATGGCCATGTCATATCAGCTCCAGCATCCGATCGTGAAGAAGGGTTAGAGGTGTTGAACCGCCTAATGAGCCCAATTTTAGATGGTTTTGAATATAACTAATAGAAAAGGAAGTGCATGATGTCAGGACAACAAAGAAGTAATATAGAAGTAGGAATGGAAGTTGAAGTCGTTCAAAAACAAGATCAACGAACAGGTAAACTAACGCGAGGAGTCGTAAAAGATATTTTAACGAAATCTGCCAACCATCCTCACGGCATTAAAGTCCGTTTAGAAAGTGGCGAAGTGGGAAGAGTGAAGCGAACCGTCTAGTATGTAAGCTTTTTGTAACTTGCCCAAGCTGGTTAAATAATTTATAATTAATTTAAATTGAATGATTATTCATTCAATTTTTACTTGTAAAGGCTTACATATAAAGGGAGGTTGACAGATGAATTTAAGTGATCAGTTGTCTTTAACGGCAAAGCAACATTTAACGAAGCCGGCTTATGTGTTTAATGGGGAAGGGACGGATTACAAGACGTTAGAAGGATCCGTGACGAAGTTCGCATCTAGCCTTGAATCATTAGGCTATGAAAAAGGTGATCATATTGCCTTGGTGGTTGGTAATACGCCACATTTTGTCATTGGTCTATACGGTGCGATGCGTTTAGGTTTAACAGTTATTCCAATTAACCCAATTTATACGGCAGATGAAATTGCTTATATCATTAATAACGGTGATGTAAAAGGAGTTATTACGTTAGATGTTTTAATGGAGAAGTTCGAACAAATGACGTCATTAATTCCGAATGTCGAGCATTATATTGTTGGTGAAACAGACCCACAATTACAAGGTCGCACATCGCCATTAGAAGAGAAGACATACTCATTTACTAAGCTTGTCCAATCCGGGAGCTTAGAGTTTGACCGTCCAACTTTAAACGATGATGATACCGCTGTCATTTTGTACACGTCAGGCACAACAGGCAAGCCAAAAGGTGCGATGTTAACGCATCAAAACTTATATTCTAATGCACGTGATACAGCAGAATACTTACAGATCGGTGAAAACGATCGTGTTATTGCGGCTTTACCGATGTTCCACGTGTTCTGTTTAACCGTTGCGTTAAATGCGCCACTTGTGAATGGCTCAACGATCTTAATCGTGCCGAAGTTCTCACCAGATGCGGTATTTAATATTGCACGTGAGCACCAAGCGACTGTGTTTGCAGGTGTACCGACAATGTATAACTACTTACTTCAGTATCCAAATGAAGAAGAAAAAGATTTCTCAAACATTCGTCTCTGTATTTCAGGTGGAGCATCAATGCCTGTTGCCTTATTAGAAAAATTCGAGCAGCACTTTGATGTTCAAATTTCTGAGGGTTATGGCCTATCAGAAGCATCACCTGTTACGTGCTTTAATCCACTTGATCGTCCGCGTAAAGCAGGATCAATTGGCACAAGCATTATTAACGTTGAAAATAAAGTTGTTAACGAGCTTGGTGAAGAAGTGCCAAAAGGTGAAGTTGGTGAACTAGCCGTACGCGGACCGAACGTCATGAAAGGTTACTACAAAATGCCTGAAGAAACGCAAGCATCGATTAAAGATGATTGGTTATATACAGGTGATATGGCGAAACAAGATGATGAAGGCTATTTCTACATCGTTGACCGTAAGAAAGATTTAATTTTAGTCGGCGGTTACAACGTGTATCCACGTGAAGTAGAAGAAGTATTATATAGTCATCAGAACATTACTGAAGTCGCTGTTATTGGTGTACCAGATGAGAACTTAGGTGAAGCGGTCGTCGCGTTTGTCGTGTCAAACAATGAAGACTTAACAGAAGAAGATCTTCGTAAGCTTTCACAAGACAAATTAGCAAAATATAAACAACCGAAAGAAATCAACTTCCTAGATGAACTACCGAAAAATACGACTGGAAAAATTTTAAGAAGAAGCTTAAAAGAACAAGTCGCAACACAGTAGTATAGTAAGCGTTTACAAAGGTTCCTTAGCGAAATGGCTAAGGAATCTTTTTTTATTTTTAGGGTTGATTTTACTTTTGGCATTCCCTATAATTGAGAACAATATTCAGAAATTCTTTATTACATAAAAGTATGTAAGCGAAAAAGGGGAGAGGTAAAAATGATAAAACGAATGTTGTTATTAATGGTTGTAGGGTTCATGGTTATTTTAGTTGCGTGTGGTGATGGTGGGGAAGAAGCAGATGTTGATCCTGAAGACAATCAAGCCGACAACGAGTTAACACGCGATGAAGCCGACTTTGTTGTTGGTGTATCACAAATTGTGGAGCACCCATCACTTGATCGAGCAACAGAAGGATTCCAAGAAGCATTAGCGGATGCTGGATTAGAAGTATTTTACGATGTGTCACTTGCGCAAGGCGATAATCAAAACGCACAGCTTATTGCAGAGAAGTTCGTTAGTGATGATGTCGATTTAATTTTCGGTAATTCAACACCAAGCACACAGTCTGCATTAAATGAAACGCAAGATATTCCAATCGTCTTTACGTCAGTAACAGATCCCGTTGGTGCAGGGTTAGTCGATTCGATGGAAGACACAGGTGGTAATGTAACAGGTACAGCAGATATGCATCCCGATGCTGTTCCACAAGCGGTCGAATTAGTAGAAGATTTAGGCTATGAATCAATCGGTCTTGTTTATAACTCAGGTGAACAAAACTCGGTTAGACAAATCGAGTTAGTCAATGAAGTGGCAGATGAAAATGGTTTAGAGACGCATGAATCGACTGTTTCAGCTTCATCAGAAGTGATGCAAGCAGCTGAATCACTAATCGGACAAGCTGATGTGTTTTTAATTATTACAGATAATACGGTCGTTAGTGCATTAGAGTCTGTTTTATCGGTTGGTCAAAATGAAGATATGCCAGTCTTCGTAAGTGAACTTGATTCAGTGGAACGTGGTGGTTTTGCTGGTTACGGTTTTGATTACTTTGATATTGGTTATGAAGCAGGGGAAAAAGCAGCTCAAGTTTTACAAGATGGTGTGAGTCCTGGAGACATTCCAGCATCATATCCTCAAAATCTATTTTTACAAATTAACGAAGATGCCGCTGAAAAGATGGGCGTTGAGCTAACAGATGAGTTAACAGAACGAGCGGAGATTGTCACGACTGAAGAAGAAGGTGAGTAAGGCATGATCACATCAATATACGGCGCAATTGAATCAGGTTTAATCTATGCGATTATGGCACTAGGGGTGTATATTTCCTTTAGATTGCTAGATTTCCCCGACTTAACGGTTGATGGAAGCTTTGTAACAGGTGGTGCAGTCACATCAGTGATGATTGTGAATGGCACCGACCCGTTTACTGCAACGATTGCAGGGGCGATTGCTGGATTTTTCGCAGGGTGTATTACTGGCTTACTGCATACGAAAGGGAATATTAATCCACTTCTAGCGGGTATTCTCATGATGATCGCCTTATATTCGATTAATCTTCGTATTATGGGGCAGCCGAACATTCCGTTATTAAATGAACATACGTTGTTTACGACGCTTAGCGGCTGGTGGGAAGCGTTGAACTTAGAGGCGATCTTCATGGCGCCGTTTCATTGGTTAGGGATTGCCGATTTTGCCCCAAGGTCGTTTTACGCGTTAATGTCACTCTTAGTGCTGATTATCATCGTGAAGAAGTTAATGGACTTCTTCTTACGGACTGAAGCGGGGACGACTTTACGCGCAACAGGTGATAATCAGAAGATGGTTCGTAGCTTCTCAGCGAATACGAGTTTGTACATTATCGTTGGGATGGGTGTTTCGAACATGTTAGTCGCTTTTAGTGGTGCGATGGTTGTCCAGCATAGTGGGTTTGCGGATATTAACTTAGGTGTTGGGATGATCATTATTGGCTTAGCTTCAGTGATTATCGGTGAAGTGCTATTTGGTAAAGACAAGATTGTCCGCATGACGTTAGCGGTTATTTTAGGAGCGATTGTGTATCGCATTATTTACTCAATGGCGCTTCGAATCGATTTCTTAGAAGCGAGTGACATGAAGCTCATTACAGCATTGATCGTCGTGGTCGCCTTAGTATTCCCACATTGGCTCGGTCAGACGAATGCGAAGAACCAATATAAAAAGTCAAAAGCCAAAGCAGCAAGTGGATAGGAGGAGAAGACGATGCTTAGTTTAAATGAAATTCATAAAACCTTTTACCCGAATACACCAGATGAACGACTGGCACTAGTCGATGTGAATCAAAAGCTTGAAGCAGGTGATTTCGTCACGATTATTGGAAGTAACGGTGCTGGTAAGTCAACTCTTCTAAATACACTAGCTGGCTCGATCATTCCTGATGAAGGCGAAGTTTCGATTGACGGTCGTGATGTCACACGACTTCCTGAACAAAAGCGCGCTGCTTATATTGGCCGTGTCTTCCAAGATCCGATGTCAGGGACAGCACCAGGGATGACAATTGAAGAGAATATGGTGATCTCACTCGGACGGACGAAAAGACGCAGTTTGTTCCGTGGCGTGTCAAAACAACTTCGCGAGCGATTCCGCGAACATTTAGCGACATTAGAGATTGGTTTAGAAGACCGATTGAATACGAAAGTCGGCTTACTATCAGGTGGTGAACGCCAAGCCTTATCACTTTTAATGGCAACATTCACCGAGCCGAAAATTCTACTGTTAGATGAACATACAGCCGCACTCGACCCGTCAAAACAAGAACTGATCTTACGCCTAACACGCGAACTCGTCGAAAAGCACAGTTTAACAACGGTCATGGTCACACACCAAATGGAACAAGCCATCGATTTCGGCAACCGCCTCTGGATGATGGACGAAGGCAAAATCATATTCGAAGCTAATGACGATGAAAAAGACGAACTCACCGTCCCAGACCTCCTCCAAAACTTCGAAAACATTCGTGGTAAGAGAATGGCGAGTGATCGTGCGTTGTTGTCGAAATAAATTAATTAGAACTCTTCCTTATCAGGGAGAGTTCTTTTTACTTAAATGCACTATCTATGAGCTATTTTCGCAATTCTATGAGCTATTTGGAGCTAATATAGCGATTTTATAGTAAAAAATTTTTTCGGTATCACCTTTTTTTGTTTTTGCCTATAATTATGACAACTTTGTACAGTTTTTTGATACTTTTTTACACAAAAACGTGTATTTTTTCATAAAAACCTCATTTTACTTTTTTATAGATATTTTTTAATATAATTTTGAAAATTATATCAAAGGGAGAGATTTTTATGGAGATTAAAGAAAATGGACGTATTTCTGCAAAAACGATGGCGGTATTGCCACATAAATTTTCGGATGGTGTATATGGTTCGTATGTTGTGGATACGGACGATGAATTTTACAGCTATTTAACACCGAAACAATTAATGGATGATATCTGTAATTATTATGCTTGTAGTTTAAAAGGTCGCCTTGATGGTACTCGAAAAGCTTTTGGTGTATCACGTAAAGCACCGATTGTCGTGGAAGCTTCATCTGGCATGTTCTTTATGCCAACGACTTCGCCACATTCTAATGAGTGTGCGTGGATCGCTCATAGTTACGTTTTAAAACTTGAGCGTCTGGCTCCGAAAATGACGCGAATTTATTTTCATGGTGGTAAAACTTTAACGGTCAATTATTCACAAACATCGTTAACGAATCAATTAAACCGTACAGCGCAGTACCGCCATTTAGTGATGGAGCGTATCTCGAATTATCAACTTTAAATAACTTTGACACACTCTAACCTAATTGCTAAAATACATCTAATTCTCTGAAAATCGTTAAGAAGTAGGTGTATATAGATGTATGATGTGGCGATTATTGGCGCAGGGTCGATGGGGATGGCTGCAGGTTTCTATTTAGCAAAGGAAAATGAGCGGGTCGTGTTAATTGATGCGTTTGATCCGCCTCATAGCGAAGGGTCTCATCATGGGGAGACGCGGTTAATTCGCCATGCTTATGGTGAGGGGAAAAGCTATGTCCCGATGGCGCTTCGGGCGCAGGAGTTGTGGCATGAGCTTGACCGACAAGTTGATGAGAAGTTGTTTGATCCAACGGGTGTGTTAAATATCGGGGACAAGCAGTCTGATTTCGTTAAAAATGTGATTGAAAGTGCTAAGACGCATGGGCTTAATTTAGAGACGTTAACAGCTGATGAAGTCAATGAGCGTTGGGAAGGTTTTCAGCTTGATAATCACTTAATGGGCTGTTATGAACCTGATTCTGGTGTGTTAATGAGTGAACGTTGTATTCAGGCGTATCGTCATTTAGCTTTTGATGCTGGGGCTCAGTTTAAATTTAATGAACAAATTCAAAAGCTTGAGACCCGAGACGATGAAGTGACGATTACGTTATCCAATGAAACGATCCAAGCTAAAAAGCTCATCATTTCAGCAGGTAAAGGGACGAATCAAGTGTTGGCGCACTTAAATGAGCAACTGCCTTTAAATCCTACGCGTAAAACATTTTCGTGGTTTCAAGCTGATGAGGAATTTTATCATCGTGACCATTTCCCAGGTTGGGCTTATGATGTTGATGGTCAGACGTTTTACGGTTTTCCGAGCATTGAAAATCAAGGGGTAAAACTAGGTCGACATGACAGTGGTCACGCGTTAGAAGACCCGATGACGTTAGCGCCTTTTGGTCATTATGAAGATGATCTAGAAGATGTCACAAGCCAAGTTAAACGCATCTTTAAAGAGCCAATGTCTCATGATGAAGGTAAAGTGTGTACTTATACGAATACACCTGATGGCCATTTTATAATAGATGAGCTTCCTGATTATATGAACATCTATGTCGCGTGTGGTTTTTCAGGGCATGGCTTTAAATTTAGTAGTGTCGTTGGGGAGATTTTGACGCAATTAACATTGCATGGTCGTACACCATTTAATATCGAACCATTTCGTTTAAGTCGGTTTAATTAAGGCAACGGCATTTGTCCGTTGCCTTTTGCTATGCAAAATCCGGTGCTGGCTTCGTCGTTTCGGTCGTGATGTCATACATGAGTTCATTTAAAATGTGCTCGACTTTTTTCCGAATAGCTGGGTTGAAGTAGCGTCGTTCTTCTTCATAACCGCGAGCTAGAAATAGGTACGTTGAGAAAGTGTCGTTTTTCTGAATGAAGACGACGTCCATTTTCTTTTGATCCATCGTTTTGCGAAGGCCGCGTCGTTCGGTTCTTGCTTGGTGAATCATGCGACGTAGTAGTTCTAAGTATGGTTCTTTTATTTTAAAGGATCCGTTTTCGACCGTTTTAATATCTTGTTCTAAGACGACGATCGCCATGGATAAGAATAAAAATCGTGATGCCGTTTGTCCTTCTTCTTCACTTAAGTAAGGCATGATGATCCCTCCGTCATATGTTAATCGAACATCTGTTCTATTATTGTATGATAAAAACGAAAAAATATCAAACACTAATTCGTGAACGATGTGTCATTGTAAAAAAGTAGGCAAAAGGCTTATTTTTTTATAAAATGGAGTAAGAGACACAGGATGGGAGAAAGAGACCATGAATGAAGAATCCAATTTAGAAGAGCTACATGACCTTATATCAGATTCAGTTATAGGTGATTTCATCATTCAATTAT